>JBEEGK010000040.1:0-3353 GCA_041166845.1 Acidobacteriaceae bacterium | reverse complement strand
TGCAAATCTGCGGCGATTCGATCATTCTAGACACAGATTCGCCGTCTTCCATGCCTTGCGAAAACGATGAGCAATTTTCCATCACTGCACCAAAGATGTGGAATTGACCGCGCCCTTGAATGCGCGTAGGTTCGTCTGACGTTGCGTCTATCCAGCCAAAAAAATATTCATTAAAAGTAATTCACAACGCAGTCCGAGGCGTATGCCACGTGCAAAAGACAATTGCTGAATGGAAGACCTATCGCACCAGATTTCTGGTGCGCGCGCGCCAGTTGACCGCGCCGATGCTTTTAGTGGATGCACTCGGACGCGAGCATTTCGGCGATACCGGAGACTATCTGGTGGAGTCGTCCGATGGCACGCAACGAATCGCGCAGCGCCTGATTTTCGAAGATATCTATGTGGCGATTGACTCCGGCGCAGGAACGGCCGCGAGCATTAAAAAACGAAGAGCCGGAGCCAATCGAGTCCACGGGGAAGAAGGAATCGGGCCGCGAGCCGCAAGCGCATGAATCCTTGCTTACGAACCTGTGGAAATTCGGTCTCCACAATGACTTACAGTGCCTGTAACTACTTCATATACAATATGTAGCGATAGGCTATTGACAGGCCCAATATACAGGCGTACTGTTGCCATCCCATGGAGAGATAAACGCCCTCGGAAACGTGGGTGAGTTGCTTCTAATCTGGACTATTAGGACTTCAAAACTAGCAAGCACCAATCGCGGCGACCTCCGGATCGAGGTCCATTCGGGTGTCGTCCGAAAGATTTTCGCCCACCCGGCTGGAGGAATTATGGAAGGGTTAACGCACCTGGTAAGCGAGTCGCTCGCGCGACATGGCGTCGGGACTGATCTTGATCATCGTCGCTTGCAATGGTCGAAGTGGATCCGCTGCGAATCGAGTTTCAGCGTGCTTCTGGCTCCCAGCAAGCCGGGATTGTATGCCTTGGGGGAGCAAGTGATCGCGGCAGGCGAGTTGTCCGCAACCGGGGCCAAGCGGATGCTGGCATTGTTCAGTATTCGTGAAGCGGAAGATTTGGGAATGGATCTCGGCCGTCTATTTCTGCCGGGTTCTCCGGAGCAAAAGCGTTTGGCCAACAGAGAGTGCTACCTCCGCTACGCGGTGATTGAAGAAGATGCTCAGCGCCAAGCCGCCTATGCCGCCCTACAGCGTTGGATGGCATCGTCCTCAGAGGCTGCTTCTGGAATCGTCGGCGACGGAGGAACAGACGGACGTTTTGCGGAGTTCACCGGAGCGGAGCCCACAAAGGGAGATTCGCCACCCGGCAGAGTAAGTCCGGCACCGCTTCCATCCGGCTTTTGAGAAAATTACAGCGAGAATCAACCCGCGTGCAACACGAATCTAATAAACAACAGCGGAGCACATCCGCAGAGAGCTGAAATCAATGCCAGAAGTAAGTGAAAAAAAGGGAGCCCCGACCACCGCCGAGAAGAACGCCGTTACCAGCGCGAACCCCGGAATTGCCGCAACCTCTAACGCCGTTTCCGAGAAGAAGTCTCCAGGCTTAAGTTTTCGCCGCTTCTTCACCAAGCCGGGCGTGTCTCCTTATGACGAAGTTGAATGGGAACTCCGTCTCGCTCAGATCACTGACTCCAAGGGGAATGTGATCTTTGAGCAGAAAGACGTCGAGACTCCGAAAGACTGGTCCATGACTGCGACCAACATTGTTGCCAGCAAGTATTTGCATGGAACGGTCGGAACCCCGGAGCGTGAATCTGGCGTGCGCGCCCTGGTGACACGGGTCGCCGAAACTATTCGCGATTGGGGGATGTCGCAAGGCTATTTCAAGACGTCCGACGACGGAGCGACCTTCCACGATGAGCTCGTGCACATTCTTGTGCGTCAATATGCGGCGTTTAATTCGCCGGTGTGGTTCAACGTGGGATGCGATCGCATTGAGCCCAACTCTGACGCGCAGAACTGGCACTGGAATCCTGCGGTAGGGCGGGTCGAATTCGGCGTAACCGGTTACAAGACTCCGCAATGCTCGGCTTGCTTTATCAATTCAGTGAAAGATTCGCTGGATTCGATTCTGACGCTCGCGAAAACCGAAGGCATGCTCTTCAAGTGGGGATCAGGCACTGGGACAAATCTATCGTCGCTACGATCTTCGACCGAAGGACTGAGCGGAGGTGGCACGGCGAGCGGTCCGTTGAGCTTTATGAAAGGCTTCGACGCGTTCGCGGGAGTGATCAAATCTGGCGGCAAGACTCGTCGGGCCGCTAAGATGGTCATTCTCAACGTTGAGCATCCCGACATCATTGATTTCATCGAGTGCAAGAGCAAAGAAGAGGCTAAGGCTCATGCCCTCGTCGCGGCGGGATACGACGGTTCGTCTCCCGATTCGGAAGCTTACTCTTCCATTTTCTTCCAGAATGCAAACAACTCGGTTCGTGTGACCGACGACTTCATGTACGCGGTTATGCGCGACACCGATTTCTCGACTCGCGCGATTCGCGATGGACGTCCCATGCAGACTTTCAAAGCGAAAGACCTGCTTTACAAGATCTCCGACGCTACCTGGCGCTGCGGAGATCCGGGCATGCAGTACGACAGCACGGTGAATCGCTGGCACACGTCGAAGAACACGGCCCGCATCAATGCGTCGAATCCTTGTTCGGAATACATGTTCCTCGATGATTCGGCCTGTAATCTTGCCAGCCTCAACCTGTTGAAGTTTGCGCCCAACGGAATGTTCGACGTAGAGGCTTATCGTCACGCTGTGGATGTGCTGATCACCGCGCAGGAGATTCTGGTGGATAACGCCGGATATCCGACGGAGATGATTGGCAAGAATTCTCATGATTATCGTCCGCTCGGTCTCGGATATGCGAATCTTGGCGCGTTACTCATGGCCGCCGGCTTACCCTACGACTCCGATGCTGGACGTGACTACGCTGCCTGCGTAACCGCGATCATGTGCGGAGAAGCATACCTGCAATCGTCGAGGATTGCGGAGCTATGTCCTGCGCTGGTTCCGGCCACTGAACCAACACAAAAAGGCTTGGCTCACACTAATCTCGGATCTAATCTCGCGGAAGGAGCAGCACCGGTAATGCCGGGAGGCGCTTGCCCTGGCTGGTATATCAATCGTGAGCCATTTCTCGATGTCATCCGCATGCACCGGGCGTCGGTGAACAACATCAATCGCACGAATGTGCCTACATCGCTTTACGAAGCGTCGAAAGCGACGTGGGATGAGGCACTCGCTCACGGCGAGAGCTTTGGATATCGCAATTCCCAAGTCACTGTGCTTGCTCCTACCGGCACCATCGGCTTCATGATGGATTGCGACACCACCGGTATTGAACCAGACCTTGCCCTTGTCA
>JBEEGK010000039.1:0-7191 GCA_041166845.1 Acidobacteriaceae bacterium | reverse complement strand
CAGGCTGGCCTTCATCGGAAAATCCGTTTTGGGCAGATTGATAGTGGACTTCAGATCGGACGGCACTCGGCTCTACTCTCCAAATGATTGATTTATTTCATTATATAGGCAGAGCTGAAAGAGGTTCGGCGCCGCTGGCGGGGTAACGAAAGTTTCTTCTGCTACAGTGTTTTCCACCGCCAATCTTGCAGGAATTTGTGTGGAAAAGAGTACAATTTTTGTCAAGTGACCTTTTGCCTTACGGAGCATCTAATTGGATGAGCAGGAGAACTGCATCTGCTGCCGTTGCACGAAGATGAGTGAAGTCCGGAACGTGGAGTACAACTTGGCACTGGATGTGCTCATCAAGCTTAGTTAGGATTGCTAGAGATCAGCGCGGCGCAGACGCGCCGAAGTTTGGATCTTATATATGCCCACTTTAGAAGAAATCGCACCCGCACCCCGCCCTGAGCCAAGGCCAGATTTTGATTTCCTGCTTTCAAAGGCCGGCGTCGAAGAGCCGTTGTGGAAGTCGCTTTTTACCAACGTCAGTGACTACTTCTTTCCCAAGAAGCAGCCGCCTCTTGTACTGACTTCGAAGCCGATCCCAGTCAAAGATATCTGGGGCTTTTACGACTACAAGCGCAATGGCGCTGCGGTGTCTACTGTCGTCCACATTTTGATTTTGGCGGCCATCATCGGGGGAACTATCCTCGCGGGTCGCATGGTGAAAGAAATTACCAAGCCGAAAGAAGTTGTTACGTTGATCGCCCCGTCTGAAGATATTCCAGTCATGGAGCCTTCGAAGAAGGTTGTGGCTGGTGGCGGCGGTGGCGGCGACCGCGACAAATTTCAGGCGCCCAAGGGAAAATTACCAAAGCTGGCGATGGTGCAGATCACTCCTCCCGCCATGGTGGTTCGCAACGATCATCCGAAATTAACGGTTGAACCCACCGTGGTTGTGCCGCCTCAGGTGAAGATGGCGTCGAACAATCTTCCGACCATTGGCGATCCTATGTCGCACCTGCCTTCTGGACCGCCCTCCAACGGCACCGGTTCTGGTAGCGGAATTGGTTCAGGAGCTGGTGGCGGCGTTGGCGTAGGCACTGGTCCTGGTGTTGGGGAAGGACGTGGTGGTGGTACTGGCGGAGGCGTGTTCCGCGTCGGTGGCGGAGTTTCCGCGCCCAGAGCGCTTTCCACTCCCGATCCTGAGTATTCGGAAGAAGCACGCAAAGCCAAGTTTCAAGGAGTCTGCGTTTTGTGGTTGATCGTGGGACCGGATGGCCGTCCGCGTGACATCAAAGTCGCGAGAACTCTTGGCCTCGGCCTCGATGAAAAAGCCATCGAAGCGGTGAAGAATTGGCGCTTCGAACCGGCCATGAAAGATGGCAAACCGGTGGCGGTTCAGATCAACGTTGAGGTCAGCTTCCGCCTCTACTAACCTTTTACTAGTGAACAGCAAAGGGCGGGCTTCGGGGTGGCCCTTTTTCTTGCCTGTTAAATCGGTTCGTGGGCGAGTTTACTTCCGCTCCATGACGACGACGTGGTATTCCAGCCGCGGTTTGAATCCCAGCCGTTCGTAAACGCCGATAGCTCGCGCGTTGTCGGCGCGTACATGCAGAATGGCAACTTCGCCGCGCTGCCGGATACTACTAACAACTTTCGCTACCAGTGCTCCGGCATGACCGCGTCCAAGATGGTTGGGATGTGTGCACACGGCGCTCACTTCGGTGTGTCCGGTAAAGTGCAACCGTTCGCCAGCCATCGCGACTAAGGCGCCGTCAACGCGAATTCCGAAATATTCCCCCAGCTCATGAGTGCGCGTGCCGAACGGCCCCGGCTTGGTCAGTTGCGCGAGCGCCAGCATCTCGGGTGAATCTGCGGCGCCGAGCTTGATTAATTCATACTTGGGAGGATCGCTTGTCGGTTCGGCGGAACTCTTGTCAGCGTCCACCATTTGCAGCAGTGGAGTTAATTTGACGAACCACGCGTCCGACGATTCGGGAGGCTCTCGCAAGAATAGCGCAACCGTTTCCTCGGGGCGCACCAAATTCAGGAGTGATCTGTAGGCCTCTTTGCTAGGTTCAGCAAAGCCAGCCAGCGGAGTGACTTCGGCGGGGAATCTTCGCGCCAGCTCAGAAGTCTGAGACAGGTATTTTTGCTCGCTGGTCAACGCTGCCCAGATCGGATTGTCGAGTGCGCTCGCGGCAAGATCAGGTAACATTGCGGGTTATCGGAGGCAACTGAAGCTTTGGATTCGAAACCACTGCAGTCAGATTCAATTCCAGTCCCGCCCTCCGCAAGCGTGAATAAAGAGACGGCCCGCCTCGTCCCAGAAAATCGTCTGGGCTTCTTAATTCCTTCCTTCAGTGATTTGGTGTTTATTGTATTACTCGCTGCGCTGAGTTGCGGGGCGATGGGTACCCGCCTGCTCAATGACGCCGGCATTGGATGGCACATCCGCAATGGTGAACAAATCCTCAGCACCCACAGCATTACGCGCGCAGATATTTTTTCTTCCACGATGAACGGCCATTCTTGGTATGCCTGGGAATGGTTTTACGATGTGATGATCGCGGCGATTCACTCTCGCCTCGGACTTAATGGTGTCGTTTTTTTCAGCGCGGCAATCATCGCTCTCACTTTCGCATTGGTTCTGCACCATCTGCTGCGTAGAGGTACCAGCCTCCCGGTCACTGCACTAGTGCTGGTCCTCGCCATCGGGGCGTCCATGATTCACGTCATCGCCAGGCCGCATGTTTTGAGCTGGCTGCTGGCGGTGATTTTTTACAAGTTGTTGGAAGGAAGCCAGAACACACCGACTGAAAGGCGACGGCTACTTTTCTGGATACCTGTTTTGATGTTGTTCTGGGTCAATCTTCATGGCGGTTTTCTGCTGGGGTTCGCGCTGATCGGAATTAGTCTTCTTGGAGGGTGGATCGAAAACCTATTGTCCGGATCACCAAAAGTTTCGGTGAGCTGGCTGAAGCACGTAGCTGCGGCCGCAGGGCTGGCGTTGATTGCGAGCTTTGCAAATCCCTACGGATACAAATTGTATGTCCATATCTTCGAGTACTTATCAAACCCGTTCCTGATGAATCACATCAGCGAGTTTCTTTCGCCTGACTTTCACAGTCCGGCGGCCAAATGTTTCTTGTTGCTGCTGATAGGCACCCTCTGCGCGTTGGCGATCTCCCGGGAAAAGCTGCATCCAACCCAGCTTTTCTTGGTCGTGTTTGCCGTATTCACTGGACTTCAGTCGTCGCGTAATCTGCCTGTCTCGTCTATTCTGCTGGTTCTCGTCGTGGCACCTTTGTTATCCGACAGCATTAAAGACGCGGCAAATAATCCGCAGGTTGCGTTTCGCTTACGTTCGTTATTAGCCACAGCAAATCGCTTCAGTGCGCGAATGAACAGTGTGGACGCCGGCTTCCATGACCGCGTCTGGGCTCTGCTGGCAGTCCTCATTGGCCTCTGGGTGTGCGCGCACAGCGGGATGCTTGGCTCCAGCCAGATGATGAACGCGCATTTTGACGAAGCACGATTTCCAGTGCAAGCCGCAGCAGCAATTGTCAAGGCCAACATCCGTGAGCCGGTCTTCTGTCCCGATTTGTGGGGTGGATATTTGATCTACGCTCTCTATCCGCAAATCAAAGTCGTGGCGGACGATCGTCATGACCTCTATGGAGAAGAGTTTTTCAAAGATTATTTGAGGGTGACACGCGTGGAGCCGGGCTGGGAAGAAATTCTGAGCAGGTGGGATGCGAACTACGCTCTGGTGCCGACGGAATCTCCAGTGGCAGCAGAGCTCAAAGAGAAATCAAACTGGGCGGTCGTCCACCAGGATACGACCGCGGTGCTTCTGCACCGTGGCGCGTCGCTAAGCAAATAGCAGGTAATCAGCGAGTGTCAATATCGAAACCGAGAATGGCATTGACCTCGACCGGCTGATCTCCGCGCAACACCGGACGAAACTTCCAGTTCGGTAAAGCCGCTAACACGCTGTTGGTCATGTCGCTTCCGCCAGCTTCTAACACCTGCGTATTTTTCAGCTCACCTGAACGGTTCAATATGCAGGCAATTACCAACCGTGAGTTGTGCAGGTTGGCGGGCAAATCGGCACGCATGGGTTGAGGCGCCACCAGGTCTTCGGCGTAAGGATGCGCGGCTGACGCCGGATCGGCGTATTGCATGACTGCGGTTCCCAAACTTGTTTCAATGTAAATCGTGTAAACCTTATCGCCCTTCAACGCTCCATAAAAGTTGAAGGCTCCGCCAGAGCGCGAGGTGCCGACCACCGTGATCCCCGGACCACGATTCACGGTATCGAGCGACGCGCGTTCGCTGTTCGTGGACTTCGCGGGAGTCGCTCCGAAGCTCGGCAGAGTGATGTTATTGCTCCCGCCTTTCACGGAGACCCCTGCCATCGGAGGCTGTCCGTTTGTTCCGCTGCCCGCGCCGCCCGTGCCAGGAGTCGGCGAAATTCCACCGTGTGCAAGTGTCTCCGCTCCATGGCCGGGGCCTTCCTTTCTTGCCCCTGTGCCTTCGCCTGCAACGCCGCTGCCGCCTCCCGTGCCACGATTGATTCCTGAACCTCCGCCGGAGCCACCTAAGCCTGGCTTCGCGCCTCCATTCGGCGACAACGCTATAGATCCGGTGGCTGATTTGCCGGGGACTCCGACTTCAGAGCCCGGCTGGCTCGAAATTACAACGCCAGTTCCATTCTTGCTCGAGGCAGTAGCAGAGGGCGCAGCAGCGCCTGAATCGAACGCCCCACCTAGTCCCGGGCCGCGAGTGCCGCGTCCGCCAGGGCCGCCACTTAGCGATGGACTAGGAGGAACCACAGACGCTTCGCCACTGGCTACTGGAGCGTGCCCGCGACGCGAAGACGAGCCGCCTAAAGAACCATCCAACTGAACGGGTGGAGGAGCCACGGCAGTGCCTCCCAGACCTTGCGAATTTCGATTGCCGGAAGATAGGCTGGCGACTTCCGCCGGCGGAGCGATGACATCCACTTTGCCCAGGCCTCCGCTCGAGTGGCGCTGTTGCCCGGCGCTTCCTAGCTGGGTAGCAGGCGGCACAATTTGGGTGCGTAATTCTTCCGTTCCCAGGCCCGAGCCATTTACGCGCTCGCGAATGAGTTGATCTGGCGCGGGCGCGATCACACTCGCCGCTGGAAGAGTAAGACGCGGCTTGGTATTCGTGACCTGCTCGGGAGCTGACACGGGCGGTGGAACTACCTGGGCTGTTTGATTCCCCGGCAAACGCATTTTTGCAATTTCGGTATTTGGAGCGGCGGGCGCCGGAGCTATCACACTCGGACTGAGGGCCCGGCTTTCGCGCATTTTTTCGCGCTCCACTTCAGGAGAAGGTGCAATCGCAGATTGTGGAAGTTCCTGCACTCTCATGGAAGATCGCAGGCCGGAAACCGGCGGAGCACCGGGTACCGCTTGGTAGGCGAGCAGGTTCGCGACTGCGGAGTCCGTCCTACGCAAGTCAATCTTAGGAGCATCCACAACTTTTTCGCGCACTGTTGTGCCGCGGGCGACGCGTATGGTTTGACTCGCGTGATGAGCTTCATCGCCTCCGGCAGAGCCGGAGCGTCCCGCTTGGGCGCCGCTGGCGTCTTCGGTTTTGGGGAGTTCGTCCCCGGAAAAATAGATGACATCGTACTTATGCGCGGAAGGCGGCACATACACGTGCATGGGCGCCAATTTTTGCTGCAGGATCAACACCGCCAGCAGTAAGGTGATCTGGAGCAGGCAGCCAAACAACATTCCTTTGTATGGAATTAGGCCAGCGCGTGCTTCGCCCGCAAGCGGCCGAGGAGAACGACCTAACGCGGGCCGGATGGCCGAACGGAATTCTTCCCACGGAGACGACCACTCGATCAGTAATTTGGGAGCATCGCTCACGTCGTGTTCTTTCCGGCTATCTCGTCCATTATGATTTCGATCTTGTCGCCCAGCGAAGTGCCGGTGGTCTGAATCGTAGTTCGCGGCAGTTCAAGCACCGAAGCCGCATGGCGGCGGACAGGTGCCATTCGCCAGGGCTTTACGTCCTGCTGTAGATAGACAACAACCTTCTGCTGGTCGAGATAAACAATATCCAAAGGGAAGCGCATGCCGAAGGTATGGATTCCATGAGACGGGACCAGCCAGAGGCCTTGCCCTTCCTTAAATCTCGCTTCCTCAACCCCGATTAAGCCTCGCAACCGGCTTAGGTGGGTACGGGCAATCGACAGGCTCGTCGCCAAATATTTCTGGCGAGTCTGATTCAAAGCATAGAAGTTTGAGGACACTCCCGCCATTGAAACTTCAGACACGGAAACTCCAGGCTATTTCTGGGCCAACTGTGACCCTATTTTGCCACGTCCGGTGCGAGGATGCGAACTAACTCGATCATGGCCGGCCCGAGGGTCACAAACATGATGGAGGGAAGAATAAAGATCACCAGCGGGATGATCATTTTAATGCTTGTCTTCGCGGCTTTCTCCTCGGCCCGCTGGCGTCGTTCGGTGCGCAGCGAATCGGAGTGTACACGCAGCGCCTGAGAAACGCTGGTGCCGAAGCGGTCGGTTTGAATCAGGGTTGCGACCAGGGCGCGAATGTCGTCCACTCCGGTGCGGAGGGTCAGGTTACGCAGAGCGTCCGCTCGCGGCTTGCCGGCTCGCATCTCCAGATTCACGAGATGAAATTCATCGCTGAGTTCGGGATGAGCGTGGTGCAAGTCCACTCCCACGCGCATCAGGGCCTGGTCCAACGCCAGTCCAGCTTCGACGCAAATGACGGTGAGGTCGAGGGCGTCCGGCAGGCCGAGAGTGATTCGGGTCTTGCGCTTCTTGATCAGGCGCTTAAGCACGAAGCGAGGGAGAAAAAAACCCAACGCGGGAAGGCCGGCAATCAAAAAAAGGGAGGAAGGAGACACAGCCAGCACCATCAGGAGCGCAAGCAGAGCAAGCAGTACTCGGCTTCCCACGTAGATAGTCAGATGTCGCGGCTCACGATATCCCCCTTGAATCAACCAGGCACGAGTGCGTGAAACTTCGGTGGGTGAGAGTGGCAAAGCTTTGCTGAGAGGATCGAGCGCCTGTTCGACGCGTTCTTTGAATGCCGGCCTGTGTTGCGGTTGAACTTTTTGCGTGTTGAGAGAACGAAGCCTGGAGCCAAGCACGGACGAAGGGGCGTACACGGCCGCGCCCAGGGCGAAAAC
>JBEEGK010000038.1:0-5581 GCA_041166845.1 Acidobacteriaceae bacterium | reverse complement strand
ACACAGGAGCGCAGATCACAGTTGAGAACTTTGAGTTTATGAGGGCTTGCCGGCTCACTACCACAAACGTCCGTTGCCGCTTTGGATCACCAGCTGGCCGCTGCAGCCTGTAGAGGTCTCCCCGGTTCATCTACTCTTCTTCCTGCCATTGGTACTCGAGAACATCGGCGGCTTCGGCATTGAGTCGCTCGGCTGCCGCGTTAATCAGTTCCAGGTCGCGGAGGTTAAGTTCGTTTCGTGTCTTCTCCCGAAGGTATTTGCGCAACACTCGTTCAATCAACTCGGAACGCGAATACTTCGATCCGGCAAGACGATCAATCCGTGTAAGTACATCATCAGAAAGTGTGATAGAAGTCTTCTGTTTCATGCTACTAATATACCACCAACATACCGCCGATAAAATCTCCCGAAAAACCTGGTATATACGGCAATAAAAAAGCCGCCCTAAAAGGCGGCTTCGTTAGACAAATAAAGCAGCTTAGACCCCGACGGGCTGTTTGCTGCTGACCGGCACCGGCGTTAGCCAGTTAAAGCGGTCAGCTTTTTCTCCACGAACGATCGCATAGAACTCTTTTTGCAGCGCCTTCGTGATCGGTCCGACATCGCCTTTGCCAACGCTGATCTTGTCCACCGAACGGACGGGCGTGATTTCCGCCGCCGTCCCGGTGAAGAAGACTTCGTCCGCGATGTACAACATTTCGCGCGGAATACCTTGCTCCGCTACAGGTATCTTCAGTTCTTGGGCAAGTTTCAGAACTGAATCACGCGTGATTCCCGGAAGCACGGAGTTGCCTAGTGGCGCGGTCTGCAGAACGCCATTGCGCACGACAAAAACATTCTCGCCGGAGCCTTCGCTAACGTATCCATTAGCATCTAGCGCGATGCCCTCGACATAGCCGTTCATGATGGCTTCCATCTTGATCAGCTGAGAATTCATGTAATTCGCGCCTGCCTTAGCCATCGCCGGCAGGGTGTTCGGAGCTAGCCGCGTCCATGACGAGACGCAGACATCCACGCCTTCGGTACCGGTGCCAAGATATTTTCCCCAGGGATAATTGATGATGTAAACCTCAATCGGGCCGCCGAGAGGATTAACTCCAGCTTCGCCGTAACCGCGCAATACAACTGGGCGGACGTAACATGGCGAGATCCCGTTGCTCTGGACGAGCTCAACGATCGCGGCCACGATTTCTTCGCGGCTAAAGTCCATGTCCATGCGGTAAACTTTCGCGGAATCGAGCAGGCGCTGGGCGTGCTCCTGGGCGCGGAAAATCGCCGGGCCGGTGGGCAGCTTGTAGCAGCGAATCCCTTCGAATACCGAGGAGCCATAATGCACCACGTGCGACATTACGTGGATGGTGGCAGCTTCCCAAGGGATTAGTTTTCCGTTATGCCAGATTTTGTCGGTTTTTTGCAGCGCCATGAGAACTCCTTGAGCAAATTATATCTGAGGAGGGCGCCGAATCTGGAGTATTTCGAGGCTTAGCGATTCGTGATTCCTGGTGAGATCGCGGGCTTCGTGGTGTCGGCTTTCGCCGCTAACGGAATTTCATCTCCCCGTACGTACTGGCCCTTCACTGCGAACATTTCCGGCATAGCAGCGTAAGGCTTGCTGTAGTTATTGTTCGCATTCCAGAGCAGGAAGCCGATTCCGCCCTTTTCTTTTGAGGTCAGCACTTGGGCCTCAATGTACTTGGGAGAATAAGTTTTCGTACGCCAAGCGAATGCCTGAAGCCAGGGACGAATCACCACCCCGGTGCCCTGCGTGATTTTCTCGAAGCGCTCCATGGACTCGCCGATAAAATGCTCGGGAGCATCGCCGGGGCGCGCGATTCCATCCATACCAAAGAAGTGGGAGGGATAAATCATTGGCGAGAGCACGTCACAATACTGCGCCATCCGAACGATGTCCTGTCCGGTATGCGCCAGATCAACGGGCCGCTGCCAGGCCATGATTCCGAAAACGTCGAGCGATAGAAGAACGCCCGAAGGGTGAATCTCCGCGTAGGCATGCTTCAGGAAATCGGCGATCACGTCTGACCGATGCCAATCCGGATGTTCTTTCTGAAAGTAGAAGCTGGCGTCCTTCTGATCGCCTTCAGCGGGGAAGCGTACGTAATCGAACTGAATCTCGTCTGCTCCCGCCTCGGCGGCTTTCTTCGCCAGGGCGATGTTGTATTCCTGCACTTTGGGCTGCGAGGGGTCCGTCCAGACCAGTTTTCCGTTCTCGCGCCATGAAGTTGCGTTCTTGCGCGATTGCACCGCTAACTCGGGATGCGCTACCACTAGCCTTTCATCGCGAAAAATCGCGACTCGGGCGATGGCATGCATGTTCTGGGAATGCAAAAATCGGGTAAACTTCGGCAGGTCGCGGAGGGTCACATGGTGGCCTCCGGCAAGCGGATGTTCGAAGGGGATGTTAATGCTCCCGTCGCTATCTTTGACGTCAAAAACAATGGCGTTTCCGCCCAGTTCGCGCCAGCGACGAATAATCTTCAGTCCGCGATCACTGCCCGCCATCAGTCCGGTGAGGTACACGGCACGGACCTCGAAATCCCGGCTTACTGGGACCGCTTTTTCGACAATGGGAGCGTCGAGTATTCCGGGAATCACGACCTGCTGGTTGGCCTTCAAGAAACTCGATTGCGGATCGCCGTTCGACTTACGGATGGCGGTGGCCAGTTCGCCGGTGGTCAAGTAAGAAGTCTGGGGAACAAAGTGTCGCGCCACCGACGCGATGGTATCGCCGCGCTTGGCGACGTACATAGAGCTGCCCGGGGGAGCGATATTGACGGCCGGCAAAACCAAATCAGCTGGCTTCGCAATCGGCGGAACTTGACCATCCGCCTTCACGAGTTGCGGAGCGGCAGATTGTGCGGCCTGCGCAACGGTCAGGGGTGTATGGCTGAACGACAATACAAAAATTACCACCAGGGCAATAGAAACGATTGTGGCGAGGTATGCAGGATGAAGACGACGCAAGGTATTCTCCGTGGACCGCTTTTCAACGCATGCTAACTGCTGCTCAGGCGATCCGCCAGTTACGTCCGGCCAAGGTCTCGGGCTCTGGCCGAAAAAGGCATTCGATATCCGACCAAAGAATTATAGTCGAGGTATATAGTGCGCCTGCATGCGCAAACTCTTTCCATTTACACGATCTTGCAGAGAAATGTAAGTGCCTCCTCCGACAAGCTGTTCGCATCTAAATGTTGCAGGGAATAAGAATCGGGGCAGTGCGGGAAATGGCGACTGATTTGCACATGGAAGCACGCAGGCAGCGACGGATTATCAAACTCGTCACTGAAGGTTAGAAGAGATAGAAGAAACTGAAAAAGGCCCAAAAGAACGGCAACTGAGGGGGCCAGACCCTATGAAAACCGTAACGAATACCGTACTTGACCCGACCCGCCGCAGCACCGACGCCAGAGAGTTCGAAGGCGCCTTGAGTCGAAAGATTGTTGGACAGGATGCCGCTATTGAAAAAGTGGCAGAAATCTACCAGATGTTCCTCGCCGGACTGAATCCGCCGTCGCGTCCGGTTGGCAATCTCCTTTTCCTGGGTCCCACCGGCTCAGGGAAAACCCGCGTGGTAGAGGCCCTTGCCGAGGCATTGTTCGGCGATGCTCGCGCCTGCATCAAGATTGATTGCGCGGAATTCCAGCACTCCCACGAAATCGCCAAGCTGATCGGTTCGCCTCCCGGATATCTTGGACACCGCGAGACTCATCCGCTGCTGACGCAGGAAGCGCTCAACCAGTGGCACACTGACAAGCTGAAACTCTCGATCCTCCTGTTTGACGAAATTGAGAAGGCGTCCGACGCCCTTTGGCAGCTATTGCTGGGCATCCTCGATAAGGCGACCTTGACCCTTGGCGATAACCGCCGGGTTGACCTCTCACAGTGCATCATCATTATGACGTCGAACCTCGGGGCCGGAGAGATGAGCAATCTGGTGGATGGCGGCCTCGGATTTGCCCCTAAGCCGCAGGTTGTGGACTCCACGCTTGACGATAAGATTAACCGCACTGCCGTGGATGCCGCGAAGCGCAAGTTCACTCCCGAGTTCATGAACCGGATTGATAAAGTCGTAGTGTTCCAGACACTTCGTCCGGAACATCTGCAACAGATCCTGGAAATCGAACTTGGCATGGTCCAGCAGCGCGTCCTCAGCGCGTCGCCGGCCAACCAGTTTGTCTTTTCATGCACCACGAACGTTAAAAACTTCCTCCTGCATGAGGGGACCGATCCAAAGTACGGCGCCAGGCATTTGAAGCGTTCGATTGAGAGAAACCTGGTGTTCCCGCTCGCCAGCCTGGTTGCCACGGGGCAGGTGAGGCTTGGCGACTTCATTAAAGTGGACATGAGCCCCGAAGGCCGGATCACTTTCGTCAAGGAAGCCGAAGGCGCCATGGTACCCATGCTGATGGAACGCTACGGGGCTGCCGCTCCCACACCGACGTTAGTCGCGAGAACCGCTCGCACGGTCGGGGGACGACGGGAGTTCGGGGCTACCCCGGTTTCGGAAGCCAAGTAGGAAGCTAATAAAAAAGCAATGTCATGCTGAGCGGAAGAGCCTCTTCGAAACGAAGAGGCTCTTCCGCCGAAGCGCATCGCCCACGAATCAGCGTATGCTAGATATATGTACGCATCTGACATCCTGGCACGAGTACAGGCGCTTCGCTTTGAAGTGTCCAACCTGCAAAATCTGAACCAGAAATTCGCTGAGGCGGAGCATCCTCAGCCCTTCGCGACCCGTGCCAACGGGGAACGCCGCCAGCGCCTGAAAGAAATAATGGAAGAATTGAGCATGCTGGCGAAAGAAAAACATCCGTAGGACGGGTTGATTTTTAGGAGAAGCGATCCAGAAGGTTGCGGCGACCTACCCGCCCTGCTTCAGCTCCACCAACACTTGCCGGGCAATATCTTTGAGTGTCTCGAAGACCCCTCCGCCCTGGAACGCAATTGCCTCAATAACGGTCTCATTCTTCCGCCGCAACTCTTTGGTGAGGGTGTCTACGGGAAGAATGTTAGGCAGGTCGCGCTTGTTGAGCTGTAGCACGTAGGGAATCTTTTGGAAGTCGTAGTTATGTTCCTTGAGGTTGTCCATCAGGTTGTCGAGCGCTTCCACGTTGGCGTCCATGCGCTCTTGCTGAGAATCTGCCACGAAAACAATGCCGTCCACGCCTCGCAGGATTAGCTTGCGGCTGGCGTCGTAGAAAACCTGTCCGGGAACGGTATAAAGGTGGATTCGCGTCTTGAAGCCGCGCACCGATCCTAAGTCCAGAGGCAGAAAGTCAAAAAACAAGGTACGTTCCGTCTCCGTCGCGAGGGAGATCATCTTTCCCTTTTGCTGCTCGGCCGTTTTTTTATAGATGTGTTGCAGGTTAGTAGTCTTGCCACCCAGCCCAGCGCCGTAATACACGATCTTGCAATTAATTTCGCGGGCTGCAAAGTTGATAAAACTCAAGACTTTCCTCAAACCTGCTACAAACGCCCGGAAACCCACGAACGCTGCGACGAGAGATTTTGGCTTTTGTACTGCTGGTTTTATACCACAAAGGCGTGTGTTACTAACAAGTTA
>JBEEGK010000037.1:0-5854 GCA_041166845.1 Acidobacteriaceae bacterium | reverse complement strand
TAAAGCATCCTGCGATTTTGCCTTTAGAGCTTCTTGCAGGAAGGTCTCTGCGGTGCGATAGCGTCCGAGGTGAAAGGCAGCGTCGCCAGCGCCAGCCAGCGCATCAGGACTGTTTCGGTCGCGTGACAGGATGGAGTGATATTCGCTCAAGGCATGTTCATAATCCTGCGCGCGTGCGAACATTCGCGCCTCCCACAATTGCAGCGCGAGATCGTGCGGCAGAGTCGCCGCCGTCATGATGAGTTCGGACTGCGCTTGCTGGAAAGCCCCAGCAGTCAGCAGAAAATCAATCAATTCGAATTGCGCATTGCGCCGGTTGGCTTCGGCGCCGGACGCCCATTCTCCGTACGCTGCATTGTGGTAGTAGTGGATAGCGTCGTCAATCGAACCTTGGCGGGCTACGAGGCGTCCTAACGCAAGATTCACGGCCCCATTCTGTGGCGTACGCTCCCAAAGACTCGTGAGATACGCCTTCGACTCCTCAACGCGGCCGGTATCACGCAGCGCGCGGGCGAGACTCAATTGATAGTCAAAGTTCTCGTGGTCGTAGCTAAGGGCAGCGCGGAAGGCTTCAATGGCGCGATCCGGACGGCCCGCCGCAATTTCCGCCTGACCTTGACGGTAAAGTCGTCTGCCGAGAGCTTTCTCTTGTTCTCCGAAGCGATGGACCAGACGCGTAACACCTAGAAATCCGAGGACCGCGACGAGAAGCATAGCGCCGATCATCATCGAGGGGCGCCGGAGAGTGGGATTCAGTTGCATCTGTTAACTAATGATCTTAAATGAGGGGCATCTGTTGAATAAATTCTGAGAGTTGACCACATTGAACCGGCACGCCTACCATGACGGGACGCCGAATAGGATCCTAAAACTTCTTTGACACACTTCGCAGCGCTTGATCTTGCATACCTGTTGCGGGGAAAGACGTCTAAGCGGAGGGAGCTTCGGTGAATCCAGACACGCCTCTCACGAATCTGCCTTGGTACTCATGAGAATTGCTCACATCGTAAATTCCTTGTTTCACTCAACTCGTTTTCGCCCAACTCAGCCTCCACAAGTAATTCGAGGCGGCCCCATCTTAATTATTGCTCTGGCAATTCTGCTGTTGGGACTGGTCCCAGTCACGTCGGCGGCGCAGATTGCACTGCAGCCCGGAACGCCGTTACAGGCATTGCCTCAAGACCAAGGCAATGCGGGGTTAAAACAAATGCTGCGGCGGATGCAGACGACGGCGCGCTTGCTTCAGACGACGGCGCATCCGGATGACGAAGATGGCGGGATGCTGACTCTGGAGTCGCGTGGGAGAGGCTTGACAGTGGAATTGCTGACGCTGAACCGCGGCGAGGGTGGCCAGAACAAAGTTGGCAGCAATCTTTTCGATATGCTCGGCGTTCTGCGGACGCTTGAGTTGCTTGCCTCCGATCAGCATTACGGAGTGGAACAGCGCTTCACACGTGTAGCGGACTTCGGCTTCTCGAAAAATCCCGAGGAAACATTTCAAAAGTGGCAGGGGCACGATCTGGCGCTCGGCGACATGGTGCGCGTGCTTCGGACTTTCCGTCCAGATGTAATTGTTTCGCGTTTTCAGGGCGGGCCTGCAGATGGGCATGGCAATCATCAGGCATCCGGCATTCTGTCGCGAGAGGCGTTTAGGGCTGCGGCCGATCCGAAGCGCTTTCCGGAACAAATAAAAGAAGGACTGCTCCCCTGGCAGGCGAAGAAACTTTATATCGGGAATGTTTGCGGCTTCGGAGCACAAACGTGCGCGGACGAAAAGTACACCGTGAAGCTGAATACCGGAGAAGCGGATCCGTCACTGGGGATGTCGTATGCGCAGTTTGCGATGGAAGGGTTGAAGCATCAGTTGTCGCAGGGCGCCGGCAGTTGGACGGTGGATGAAGGAGATCGCTACACGTTTTACAAACTTGCGGAGAGTGTTCTTCCGTCGAGCGCTGCGCCTGGTGGACACGAGAAGGATTTCTTCGATGGCATTGACACTACCCTGCCAGGACTCGCGTCTCGGCTGGGAGCGGACGAATCGCGGGTGCCATTTTTGCGCGCGGCACTAGAAGAAATCGCCGCACAAATCAAAGAGGCGGCGCAACAGAGTGATAAAGATCCGGGCAGCGCAGCGCCTTCACTGTTTTCCGCGCTCGGAAAGCTAGATTCAGTCATCGCTCGCGTTGCAGAGAGTGGCATGGCTTCTCTAGAGAAGAGTGAACTGACGAGCTTACTGGATGAAAAGCGTGAGCAGGCTGAAGCTGCGTTGAATTTGGCTTTGGGCGTTAGCCTTGAAGCATCGGTTGCACCTATTAATGGCGTCTCGAATTCCAGTTCCGACAATTCGCAGGGGGCAGTGTCTCCCGGAGAGAAATTTGCGGTCAGGGTAATGCTGCACAATAGCTCGCAGTATCCTCTGCGTCTGCAAGAACTCTCAATTGCTGGGACGAACGCGCAATCCGGCTCAGAAATTGTGACCGGAACCATTGAGGCTGGCAAAACATTCTCCAGAACTTTATTGGTTGAAGTTCCCAATGACGCCGAGATTTCGCGGCCATATTGGCATCGCGACAATCCTGTGGAAGACAGCGTGAACGCACTGAACGAGCCAAAGTACGCGACACTTCCCTTTCCTCCGATGGAGATCTGTGCGTCCGCAAAATACTCCATGGCACTCGGTACCGTCGCATCCGCAAAAGGTAAGACGCTCTCGATTTCTCCCGTGAAAAGCTTAGCTACCCAGGTAAATATTTCGTCTCCGGTCATTTCTTCTGACCCTGACGCGCACGGCCCTGATGCTCAGAATCACCCGGGTCCAGTGGCTGTCGTTCCGGCCTTTTCCGTTATTGTTGAACCCGGCGAGCAGATAATCCCTGTGGATGGGCCGCAAGTCCGGAGCGTAGCCGTTGCAGTGCGCAGCAATTCTTCTGAAATCAATCGCGGCGTTCTTAATTTGCAGATGCCTTCCGGATGGCGGGCCGAACCCGCTGTCCTCCCGGTAGAATTCCATCGGCGCGGCGAGGAACAAACTTTCAAATTCAACATTTATCCGGGGAACCTTAGAGAGGGCAAGGCCGATATTCATGCCATCCTCACTGCCGGGGCGAAAAAATACAGCGAAGGCTACAGCCTGGTTACGCGCGAAGATCTGGGAAGTTTTTATTACTTTCAACCGGCGGTGCAGCGCATCAGCATGGTGGACGTAAGGGTTCCGAAGGATTTGAAAATCGTCTACATCATGGGCGCCGGCGACGACATTCCCGCCGTATTACAACAGATCGGCATGAACGTCACGGTCATCGCTCCCGACAAACTCGCGGGCGAGAATTTGGAGCGGTACGGCACTATTATTCTAGGAATTCGAGCCTACGACACACAGAAGAATCTGGTGGCGAATAACAAGGCGCTTCTGGATTACGTTTTCAACGGCGGAACTCTGGTCACGCAATACAACGCCAGTGTTGCGGAATTTAATGGTGCCCACCTTACTCCCTATTCCGCGCAACTGAGCCGGGAACGAGTGTCCGTCGAAGAAGCGCCCGTGGAAATTCTCACCCCTCAGGAACGCGTCTTCCATTTTCCCAATGAGATCACGCAGCGTGACTTTGAGCATTGGGTGCAAGAGCGCGGTTTGTATTTCATGGATCAGTGGGATGCGAACTTCACACCCCTGCTCTCGTCCAATGACCCGGGAGAGCCTGCACGCAAAGGCGGACTGCTGCTCGCGCACTATGGCAAAGGGACCTACATCTACACGGGCTACGCCTTCTTCCGCCAATTGCCCGCTGGAGTTCCCGGCGCAATTCGCCTCTATGTAAATCTGTTGAGTGCGGGCCATCAGCAATAGTGCGATGCCTTCCACTCTCAAGGCCGAAGAAGATTCTCAGAAGCTGATACGAGGCGTTGGACTCGGAAGCGCCACCGCGCTGAACATGATTGACATGATCGGCGTCGGTCCGTTTATTACTTTGCCGCTGATTGTGGGTGCGATGGGGGGTCCGCAGGCGATGCTGGGATGGGTGCTGGGGGCACTTTTCGCGATTTGTGATGGCTTGGTGTGGGCGGAATTGGGAGCAGCGATGCCGGGCTCGGGCGGCTCCTATCATTATCTGCGCGAAATTTATGGGTCGCACAGTTTGGGACGCCTGGTGTCGTTCCTGTTTATTTGGCAACTCTCATTCAGCGCGCCTTTATCAATTGCATCCGGCTCGATTGGACTGGCAAGCTACGCATCGTATTTTTGGCCCGCACTGAGTCATGATTATTCCAGCCACAGCTGGGCGCTGGGTCTTCCGTTGCTGGGGACACTACAACTTCGCTGGCTGGTTTCAGGCAAGACCTTTGTTGCGATCGGCGTGGTATTGCTCGCAACTTTCATGCTCTACCGCAAAATCACCAGCATCGGACGGATTTCGAAACTGCTTTGGCTGGGCGTAATGGGCACAATTGGCTGGATTATTTTTGCGGGTCTCTCGCACTTCAACGTTGCGCAGGCGTTCAGCTTCCCTCCCAATGCCTTCACTCTCTCCCACAGTTTTTTTCTTGGGCTTGGCTCCGCCATGTTGATCGCTACCTACGATTACTGGGGCTACTACAACGTCAGCTTTCTTGGGGATGAGGTGAAAGACCCCGCGAAGACTATTCCTCGCGCGCTGTTGCTATCCATTTTGCTGGTCGCCGGTCTGTATGTAGTGATGAATATTTGCGTCTTAGCCGTCATCCCGTGGCAGAAAATCACGGCGGGGCTGGCGAGCAACAATCTTTATCTTATTTCCATATTTATGCAGAGAATTTATGGAGCATGGGCGGCGAATCTAGTCACTGCCCTGGTGATCTGGACGGCATTCGCTTCCATCTTCTCTCTGCTGCTGGGATACTCGCGCGTTCCTTATGCCGCCGCCCTGGATGGAAACTATTTTCGTGCTTTTGCGCGCGTGCATCCGAAAAATCGGTTTCCTTCCGTTTCGCTTCTGGCTCTGGGCGGCGTTGCGGCGCTGTGTTGTTTCCTTTCCCTGGCCGATGTAATCGCCGCGCTCGTCGTGATTCGCATTATGCTGCAATTTCTGATGCAAGCGATCGGGATCATTGTTTTACGCATCCGCCGCCCCGATCTTCCACGTCCCTTCCGGATGTGGCTTTATCCGGTGCCCGCATTGGTCGCGTCGGCGGGATTCTTGTTTGTATTGATTTCGCGTACGGACTCATTTACCCAGATTCGTTATGCTTTATTGATCTTAATCAGCGGCACAATCATCTACTTGCTTCGGTCCTGGCGTAACGGGCAGTGGCCGTTTGGCGCAGCGCTAACTGCTGCTGTGCATGAGATTCCAGGGAATAATCCCGAGTAATTGAATGGCAAAGTTTCACGATTCGATGACGAAGTTCGAGAACGAACACGTCTCTCCATGGGAGCCGTTGCGCGAACCGCTGTTTCGTTCACTTTGGATCGCAGCCGTCATCTCGTACACCGGCACCTGGATGCAGAATATGGGCGCGGGCTGGCTGATGACTCAGTTGACGATGTCCCCGTTGATGGTGGGACTTGTGCAGGCGGCGACGACGCTCCCCGTGTTTCTCGTGATTCTGCCCGCAGGCGCACTTGCGGACATGGTGGACCGGCGACGATTTTTGCTGGTGACGCAAGTCTGGATGGTTGTCGCCGCTTCCGCACTGGGAATTTTGACTATCACGCATCACGTCACACCGTGGCTACTGTTGCTATTCACCTTCGTGCTCGGGCTCGGGGCGGTAATAAATGATCCGGCATGGCAGGCGATAACTCCAGAGTTCGTGGCTCCGCAATGCCAGGCGGCGGCCGTGGCGTTAGGCTCCGTAGGATTTAATCGCGCGCGAG
>JBEEGK010000036.1:0-10991 GCA_041166845.1 Acidobacteriaceae bacterium | reverse complement strand
CACCCAGAGTTAGTCCCCGCCGCGATTGAAGCTGTCAGGCAATGGCGGTATCAGCCATTTATGCTTAACGGCGCAGCCGCGGAAGTGGAGACAGAGATCACAGTAAATTTCTCGTTGTCGAACTCGTTTTTTCGAGGGACTACAGAAATCATTAATCGAAGATGATGTGAACCAGTCTCACTTGAAAGCGGAATTATCTCAGGCCATGTTTACAGGGAATAACTTGTATTGAATACAACACACAATTTGTAGACAGCCGGACCTGTAAGCCGAATTTTGTCTGCCGGGGTGATCCGACAGGACGGTCATTCCTCTGGGCCACGCATTACTGCGGGGCTCAAGCGACCTACCCGGAGGTTGTGACGCGCCGAGCCGGCACGCCTGCGAAGCCTAAGCTTCAACAGTCCCTCCCTATTTGGTCTTGCTCCGTGTGGGGTTTGCCCTGCCAGCCGCATTACTGCGGCAGCGGTGCGCTCTTACCGCACCTTTTCACCCTTACCCCGGCGTTGCCGCCGGGGCGGTATATTTTCTGTGGCACTTTCCGTCAACCCGGCTTGAACCGGGCTTCCCGGACGTTATCCGGCACACTGCTCTGCGGAGTTCGGACTTTCCTCCCCCATTCCTTGACGAAATGAGAGCGACCGTCCGGTCCGACTGCCAACTGGAACATTATAGAGGATGGTTGCCCAGGTGGCATATTTCCACGACGCTGGCCGGAGGAAGATGCAACGAGCCTTCGTCACAAGCTCCCAAGCGACGGATCGATGCATCTCTGTCATGGATAATAAGCACCGTTTGCTAGACTGAGCGTTTGAAGATCATCAATATCATTGCGACCCTGGGCACGTTCTCGAGCCTGGCTTATTACCTGATTTGCATTTTCAGCGCGTCGAAATATCTGCGCGAGCAACATGCAGAAAAGCTCTCCCGGAATACTCTTCCTATCTCCATCCTGAAGCCGCTTAAAGGCATTGATCCCGGAATGTACGAGAGCCTCCGCAGCCATTGTTTGCAGGATTATCCCGAATACGAAATTGTTTTTGGAGTGAAAGAGGCGTCGGACCCGTCAGTGGAATTCGTTGACCGCCTAAAGCATGAGTTCCCCGACCACAGTATTCGTCTCATCGTTTGCGAAAAAAATCTTGGCACTAATACTAAGGTCAGCAATCTCGCGCAAATGCTTCCTCATTCGCGCTACGAGATCCTGCTGGTGAACGACAGCGACATCCGTGTGGAATCGAGCTACCTTGCGCAAGTAGCACCAATGCTTTCCGATCCGAAGATCGGACTTGCCACTTGCCTCTATCGTGGGATTGCGGCAGATACGATTGGCTCCCGTCTAGAATCTCTGGGCGTAAGTACCGACTTCATTCCAGGAGTGCTCGCGGCGCGACTCGTCGAAGGCGGCGTGCATTTCGGATTAGGCTCGACGCTGGCATTTCGGCGACATGATTTGCAGGCGATTGGGGGCTTCGAACCGCTAGCGGATTACCTCGCCGACGACTATGAGATAGGAAGACGAATCGCCTCTCTGGGGCTGCAAATTAAGCTGGCGGCGTCGGTGGTCGAAACTTTTCTGCCGAGTTATTCGCTGGGGGAGTTCTTCAATCACCAACTGCGCTGGGCGCGGACTGTGCGCGAGTCGCGGCCTGCAGGATACGTTGGCCTGCTGGTTACGTTTGGTTTCGTGTGGGCGAGCCTCGCCGTCATATCTGCTCGCGGCGCTTCATGGGCATGGATTTTGTTTGTTTTGACTTGTTTCATCCGCGCGGCCGCGGCATTCGTGATTGGGTCAACAGTCTTGCGTGACCGTCAGGTATCGCGTTGGCTCCCGCTTATCTTTGTGCGGGATGTGATTGCGGTGTTCGTCTGGATCGGTAGTTTTGCTGGGAATACGATTCTCTGGCGAGGCGAGCGCTTCCGTTTGAAAAATGGAAAGTTGGAGAAAAGTGCTTATTAGTGCAAAAAAAGCAGGTCCCTCCACTCCTCAGTTGATTCGCGTGGCGAATCAACCTCCTCGGTCGGGATGACAGATACGGAGAGGTTTGGGATGACAATTTTATCGAACCTGGTCGTCTCTTGAGCTTGTCATCCCGAGCGGAGCAAAGAGATTCGCTTGGGAATCGCTTTGTGGAATCGAGGGACCTGCTTTTTCTTGTGGCCGATCGGATCAGGATTGACCCGAGCTTTGTCCCGGCCGGCTCTGGGGAACGATCTTCCCACCGTTACTGAAGCGATAGGTTTCCCCACGCCAGAAAAAGTTTCTGCTGGTGAAGCTAGCGACCCAGGTAACGAATCCCTGCAAATCTCGCAGCGGATAAAGCCAGGCGAGGCAGAGCGCGCGCCGGTCTCGGATCAGTCCCCATCCAACTGCGACGGATTGCACGATCCGGTTCGCCACTGCCGCCAGTAAAAGAACTACGCCCAACCAGAAATGTCCCAGGGCCGCAGCCGAAATGAATGCCAGCAATCCGAACGGCATGGCGTAGGTCAGTCCCGTGCCAACGTGGCCCAATGGCCGCGAATAACGCGTGCTCTTCATCCAGCGCAACTGATCGCCAAGGGTGCGCGTGAATGAACGTGGGGTCAGCACGT
This sequence comes from Acidobacteriaceae bacterium, assembly GCA_041166845.1. Classification (GTDB taxonomy): domain Bacteria; phylum Acidobacteriota; class Terriglobia; order Terriglobales; family Acidobacteriaceae; genus JALYIM01. The sequence continues at coordinate 8,396 of JBEEGK010000036.1, read as the reverse complement.
GCTGCACAATGTGGTGAGAAAAAATAACTTTGTATCCGGCGGCCCAGACCTTGTGTCCTAATTCATAATCATCCGAGTAATAATCAGCGGTCGCGCTGATGCCGCCAATCTTATCCAATGCGTCGCGACGTACTGCAACAGCCGGGCCTAGGGCAAAACGAACTCCTTCCAGCATGTCCGCGACTATCGCGCCCGAAGGCATTTCGACCGACATTCCTAGGGCTTCCAGCGTGGACCATAAATCGCCCGAGGGCACTCCGCGATACGGACACGTTACCAAACCAATCTTGGGATCAAGCAGTGGTGTGATGACATTGCGCAAAAAGTCCGGCCGGACGCGAACGTCGCTATCGCTAAGCACAAAATAATTGTTGGTGGAAAATGGAAACATTTTGCTTAGTGAAAAAACTTTAGCGTTGGGGAAAGTCGGAGGCCCAGAGACCACGATGCGAGTGTTTATCTTGGGATACCGTTTGCAGAGCACTTCCGCGATTTGAAGGCCGGCATCGCTTGCCTCTCTGGCTCCGAAGATGATTTCGAACTCCGGATAATCCTGCCTAAAAAAGCTCTCCAGATTCTCGGCAAGGCGAGCTTCCATTCCGTGAACCGGTTTAAAGATTGTCACCGGAGGAAGGGAAGAGTTTGGAGTTGAGTCTGCGACAGCCTGGGCGGTGCGGGAATTCCGGCGATAGCGCAAGGCTGCGGCGAATACCATGAATAAGAAGATGGTGGATGTCGCAAGGCCGAATACCCCGATTCCCAACAGCACGCACCAGATTGCGACTGAGTTCACGGATTCGGTTTCCGGTTGGTGAGAATGGATTTGCCTCCGCTTCGGGCAAGCACATAGCGGTCCGAGCCACTCAATTCCTGCGGATTATCTTTATCGGTCCATAGAAAAACGGTCGCTGGACCATGCCAAAGCGCCTCGAACGATTGCGGAGTTTCGAAAATATGGGGCGCATCGGGAAAGCGTGACCCGTACCACAAATTTCCGCCGGGAGCGTGCAGCACACGCACAGGGATGCCAGTATAAAAATTGAGAGTCGAAGCTTCGTGATATTGTCCGGCGATGACGATTACGTCTCCAGGCCGGTAATGCTGTTCGATTGCCATCGCCAATTGCCGCGATGAAAGTATTGGAGAGAACGTCACGAAGGCGGAATGCACGCAGGCCAGCAAACCGATCATCATCGCTGCCAAGGCGAGGTTCCCGTGCCGCGGACGTCCGCGCAACCTGAGGAACCAGTTCAGTCCCGAACCCACGAGCAGGGAAACTACTGCCCCGAGCAGTGGAATGCGGAATGCTCCGAGGGCTTGGGGTGTGAGGTCAAGGAAGTGGCCGAGCGAGAGATCGTACTCAGTGGGATTCTTCGCCAGCAAATCCGAAAGGTCGGTACCGGGGGCGGGCGTCCGAGAAGACAGCAACAACACGAGGCCGAGTGTGGATCCTGCCGCAACGATCACGAATAAGACTGCGGACGAAATTTTCGCAGATCTCCTGGCAGAAGAGTCTGCTGCCGAAGTGGATTCCTCTGTCAGGAAGCCGCCGACCAGCAGCGCGAGTGCGGGCAGCGCCGGAATGGTGTAATACTCCTGCCGCGTCGAAAAACTAAAAAACACAAGAATGACCATGGCCCACAGCGCGAAGTAAAGACTTGCTCGCTGCGATCGGGTGAGTTCGCTTCGCTTCCACGGCTTCGGAACCTCCCGCAGGGCTTGCGGAAGAAATACGCTCCAGGGGACGAGCCACACCAAAAGCAGGGCCCAGAAAATCAGCAATGGGACGGTGTCATAACCCGGGGGCACGCGCTTGTTAACGTAGCGCAGGAATTGTTCGTTCACAAAATAAAACCACAGAAATCCTCGCACCGCGCCTTGGGCAGGATTTCGCATCGCGGCAAGAATGTGCCAAGGCGCCGCTATCAACAGGAAAATCAAAGTGCTGGAGAACAAGCGCAATTTCCGCAGGTGTCCGAGATTTCGTGTGATCAATAAATACAAGCCGACGGTGGCCAGCGGAAATACCAGTCCAATCAAACTTTTCGTCAGCATGTTCAGCGCGCAACTGGCGGCGAATCCCCAGCATGTAAAGCGCAAAGGGGGATCTTCGTCAAACGATCGCAGAAAAAAATACGCGCTCAGCGTCAGCCAAAGGCCCACGATTACGTCGGGAATCTGAAACCGCGTAAACATATACGGCCCCACGCAAGTGCCCAGCACCATCGCCGAATAAAAGCCTCCAGTTTCTCCAAAGGCCCTTCTTCCTACGGCGTAGGTGGCAAAAAGCAGCGCCAGCACACCCAGCATGAGTGGGAGCCGGGTACTCCAGTCGCTGATTCCAAAAACGCTGTAACTGGCAGCCACCGCCCAATACATCATGGGAGCTTTTTCGAGGTAGCGAACTCCGTCCGTGTACATCGTCATCCAGTCGTGGCGCAGCACCATTTCCCGGGCAGCTTCGGCGTGAATAGTATCCACGTCGTCCAGCAGCGGAGGAGTGAAGATTGAGGAAAAATAAATCGCGATCCACAGCAAAAAGATGAACGAAATCGAAGCAACTTTAAAACCAGAATGTTTAAAAGGGGGAAGAATGGTTTGGTCGAGTTCTCGTGTGATTGGGCGTGACACCGGGGGCACGTTCATGCAGAGCGTAATTATACGGGAGCTATGACAGTGAAGGCGAAGTACTTGGAAGGCACCTTTATCAGCACTGGTAAGGGATTTCTACGAATCGGTTCTATGGACTAGCGAAGCCAGAGCAGTACTGCAATCGTGGCGAGGGGAACCATAATCATGCCTACCGTGTAGATGTGTTCCCGCAACCAGCCTTGTTCAGAATGGCCATCGAGCGCGGCGAACATCGCTGACGCCCCGTCAGAGGTAACACCTTTGCCGCCAGTTTCACAATCAAGGCAAAGACTGCGACCGCTGGAAATAGGAAAGCGGCAAGAAAAGCAAGTGTGGATGCCCTTGCGCTCGACCCCGACTCGTGCCTCGCTGCTTTCATTCAGCTCAAGAGCGACGGGAGCCGGAGGCGAGACTTTATCTTTATCCCCGCGGCTCGCGACCTTCATAGCCTGAGCATCGTCCGTAGCTGCGTTAACCAATTCTCCCAGCCTCTTCACGGCCTCGACGTCACCCTGCCCAAACGCATTCGAACGCTCCGAGAAAAGCTCGAAGACACCCGCCACTGCTTCCTGGCGAATGATTGGAACCGACATCGCGGAAACAACGTTAAGTTCTCGACAACTCTTACCATGGAATCGAGTGTCCTTTTGACTGTCAGCGCATACCACGCTCTGTTTCGTTCTTAAGCATTCCTGCAATAAGCCGGAGCTTAATTCGAAGTCAGTAGCCACGTCGAAACGCGGCAGCCCAATGCTGGCACGCCACACTACTTTGTCGCCGTCTAATAGGCCGATGGTGGCGCCTGACGCTCCCGTGATGAACTTCGCACGCTCGGCGAGCAACTGTAGGGCGGCGTCCAGTTCTCGCTCAGCAACCCCATCTGGCGACATGTCCAGGTCCTCGTTCAGGAAACTCAAGCAATCCTGAGGATCGGGGGCCTTTAACTGAATAAACGACAGCCTCGGACTTACGTCCCTGAGGTTGGACGCGTTGGGAGGCGCGCTTAAATCCAGAATGGAAAACTGAGACATGATTCTTAACCATTATCGGAGAGTTAAGACCAAGTCCCAAGTTACTTCCGTATTGCGACTAAGCGCGCCGTTTGTAGGTCAGTTCAGATCGGCGAGGGTCAGAAATGTAAATCCTCCGCCGAATTGCGTATCCATTGCCACCAGCGTGCGGTTCTGCCCCGTCGCAAGGGAGATCGCGCCCGTGTCAATAAACGCGAACGTTGTTCCCGGTTGCGTGAAATAAACTTCGTATGCGCCTGCGGTACTCAAGCTCTGGTAGGTGGAGGCCTGTCCGAACGCCAGATTAGTAATCGTAGGGGCAACGCTGCTGATGCTCGTCCCCTGGGGAACGATGTATACGTCGGCTGTGGGTAGACCGGGGGCGGCGTTAACGATCCTTAAATTGATGTTAGTTGGAGTGGTAGCGTCGTCGGTGAGCGTAAACGAAGACAGGCTGGTGGAAAAATTATCCACGACAAGAGTGTATTGCCCGCTTTTGGACGCGGAAATCGTCTGATCAAAGAAAGGTACGGTTGTACCCGTGGGTTCCAGTTGGATTCGGACCGAGCCGGATTTTACCGAGATATAGCTGGTCGCAGCGCCGTATAACAGGTCGTTGGCCGCTACACTGCCATTGATCACCACGTCCACGTTAGATTCGCCCGGAGACGCCAACAGGACTCTCACCTGTGAGTTGCCCGAACCTCCACAGCTAAGTGCGGCAAAAAGCAAACCAGACACTAATAAACCTCCACTCGTTTTCGATAATAAATTCAATCGGTCTCTCCTCCGCAAAAGTTCGCAACTCGATCACGACTTATGGTGTGATCATCTAAACATCGGTTGCGCTGTTGTGGCGTAAAGAGAGAGTCAAGCTTTGTAAAAGTTTGTAGCAGGGAAATGTTTGGAAGCTAGTGCGAGGGATGTTTTTCGTCGCGGTGGCGCAGCCACTCAATAAACATTTGTTCCAGCGGCTTGTCATAAGTCATCCTCATGTGCCGCACAGTGTGTCCGCTAACCAGGTGGCAAACTTCTTCAGCGAGATTTTTGGCATGATCGCCGGCACGTTCGAGCGATTGCGTCATAAAAATTACTTGCACGCTGGCGTGGCGCTGTAAGTTCTCAGGATTTTCAATGTGGCGAAGGAAAGTGAGATTTCGCAAGCGGTCCATTTCTGCGTCGGACCGCAACACGTCTATCGCTTGTTTAACATCGCGCGAAGAAAACGCCGATCCCACATCGGAAAGCATTTTTTCGAGCACCGTAGCCATGCGGGTCAGGTCACGAGTGTCCTGCGGATCAAGTGGTCCGGCCGCCTGTGCGCTGCTGGCAAAACTTAGTAGCAGGTCGCCAATTCGTTCCAGACCAATCATGAACTTCATGCATGCCAGCAACTCACGGGCTTCAGTTTCAGATACGCGGGTGATGGCCTGAGTTACGCCGGCATCAATCTCCATATCCAGCTTGTCGAGAGCTTTTTCTCGGTCTCGCAGGCTGTTCAGCAGCGGCAACGAACCGGTTGCAATGCCTTCAGCGGCGGCCCCGGCGGCGTCCCGTGCTAAAGCACAAGCCTCAATCGTGCGTCGCACAAGGTATGCGTACGAAGGTGGCATGTCCGCGGTCTGCAGAGTGGCGGTACTCATGTACGCAACCTCCGGCGGTTTCTCTGAGAGGTTCGAGGAAGCCGCCATTCACACCTACACACTGTAAGGGTATCCGCAATTCGCATCATCTTGATTAAAGGTTTGTAAATTCTTTTGCACCGGCTTAAGCAAGGTCGGTGGGGGCGAATCTACAGACTCTGCAGCGGTAGAGTGAACAGGAAGGTAGAACCGTGATTCAATTCGCTTTCGGCACGAATCGTGCCACCATGAGCGAGAACGATGTGCTTGGCGATCGCAAGTCCCAGACCAGTGCCCCCTGATTCACGCGAGCGGGCTTCATCCACCCGATAAAAACGCTCAAACAACCTAGGTAGATGTTTGGAAGATATGCCAGGCCCGAAGTCTTGCACGAAAAACTCGACGCTCTTACCCGAAGGACGCGCTCCTACCACGAAACGTCCACCGGAAGCCGCGTACTTTTGCGCGTTTTCGATGAGGTTGGCGAACACCTGATGAATCGCTTCCGGATCGGCATTTACTGGACTGGATGCGGCGTCATGGATTTGAAGTTCAATGTGTTGGGCCCGCGAACTCTCACGAAAACTTTCTGCGGCTTCTTGCAGAAGGTCCCCGGGCATCACCGGTTGAGGATCAAAACGCTGCTCCCCAGACTCGACGCGGGCAAGGGTCAAGAGATCTTCCGTCAATCTAGACATGCGGGCGGAGTTTTTGCGGATGATTTCCAGAAACTCACGGGAATAATTCTCCGGCGTCGTCTCGAGCAAAGTTTCCGCATAGCCCTGAATGGAGGTCAACGGAGTGCGCAATTCATGGGAGACGTTGGCGATAAAATCGCGGCGCGTTTTTTCCACGCGTTCAGTTTCAGTCAAGTCGCGCAATACCGCCACTGCGCCTCCTCCGGGCATCGGAGCCGCCGTCACTTCAAACGTCCGCGAAGGAAATATGGACCCAGCCCGTGCCGTAAATACCTTCCGGGCGTGGCTGGCATCCTTCACCGCCTGGAGAAGGTCAGGGTCACGCACGGTCTCTACCAGCAGTGAGTTCAGACGGGTATGCTGGGGAACCAGTTCATCCATGGTCTGGTTCGCCCACCGCACCCGGCCTTGGGCGTCCACGGCGATGACCGCATCCTGCATGCTGTTGAGCACGACTTCCAGCTGACGCTGACTGTTTTGAAGGGCCGAAAAGTTGCTTTCCAGATTGGACGTTGAGCGGTCGAGCGCCTCGTAAATCTCTCCAAATTCGCCGAAGGAAGAGCCCATCCGGGCTGTCAAGTCGCCTTCCGCGATGCGTTGCGCGAAAGTGGAGATTGCAATAAGCCGGGACGCCGCGTAGTGCGCGCCCAGGCCGGCGAGCAGCAAGGACAGAACAAACGCCAGCCCCGATCCCAGCCAGATCGCAAGCTGTGCTTGCGGCCCAAGAACGAGAATCACGGCCGCATCCAAGGCTGCAATGATCAGCACGAAGCCGACCAGCAGCTTAAAAAAAAAGCTCTGCTTCACTTCGGAGCCTCAAAGCGATATCCGGCGCCGCGAACGGTTTTGAGGTAGCGTGGATTTTCGGGATCAGGTTCGATTTTTTCCCGGATGCGCCGCACGTAAACGTCTACGGACCGCGGAGTGACGTAGGCAGTATCCCGCCAAACCGAATCAAGCAGCTGGTCGCGAGAAAAAACACGCCCGAGGTGGCGTATAAAATAATCGAGCAGCCGAAATTCGGTGGCGGTGGTGGTCACCACTTTTCCGTGTGCAGTGACCGTCATCGAGCCGGGGTCAAGTTCTACTTCTCCGACGCGCACAGGAGATTCGGAGAGTGGCCGCTCGAAACGGCGCAGCACTGCTTTCACGCGCGCAACCAGCTCGCGGGGGCTGAAGGGTTTGACGATATAGTCGTCGGCCCCCAGTTCGAGTCCGAGAATGCGGTCCGCCTCGCCACTCTTTGCCGTGAGAAATATCACAGGAGTTGACGCCAACGTTGGAATTTGGCGGATCTGACGGCAGAGGTCCAGTCCATCTCGTCCAGGCACCATAATGTCGAGCAGAAAGAGGGAAGGGCGTTGCCGCTCAGATTCCGCGACCACCGTTTCCCCACTGGCAAACATTTTCAAGTTGTATCCAGCTGATTCCAGGTGATGCCGCAACAGGCGGGAGATGTCGGGATCGTCCTCGACCACAAGTATGTTCTGCTTCACAGCGGTATTGTAGCCGGAGCGCTGCAATATTGCCGCCCGGCGAAATTATCGAGCCCCTTAGGTTGTGAAGGCCAGGGTAAGCAGCGTCTTCTGCTCCATCTCGTGCGCCTTCGCCGATCCGGTGGCCGGACTGGCGCTGGCCGATCGTTTTATCGAAAGCACGGGACGTTCACCGGCAATTCTTCGCAGCCGTGGTAGCACGTACCACAACGCGCCCATGTTCGCCGGCTCTTCCTGGACCCAGACTATGTCCACAGCGGAGGAATGCTGCCCAATGGCAGATATAAGCTGCGCCTCAGGGAAGGGATACATTTGCTCGAGAAATAAAATTGCAGTGGCAGTGTTTTTGCGCTTCTTGCGCTCCAGGTACAACTCATGTCCGATTTTGCCCGAACATATCAGAACGCGTTCCGCATTGCTGACCTCCGTGTCCGGAAGCACCGGCTCGAAGCTGCGGTCCACGAAATCACTAATCGGAGAAGAAGCCTGCGGATTTCTCAACATGCTTTTCGGAGTGAAGACGACTAGAGGCTTTCGCCACTTACGCAGCGCCTGCCGGCGCAGCAGATGAAAATATTGGGCGGCATTCGATGGTTGGCAAATCTGAAAATTATCGCGCGCTGCCAGTTGCAGAAAACGCTCGATGCGCGCGCTGGAATGTTCCGGTCCCTGGCCTTCGTAGCCGTGCGGCAGAAGCAGAACTACCCCGGAGAGCAGTCCCCACTTGTCTTCACCGGCACTGATGAACTGATCTATCACCGGCTGCGCTACGTTGACGAAATCCCCAAACTGCGCCTCCCAAAGCACCAGGGTTTCAGGATAGTCGCGGCTGTAACCGTATTCGAAGCCCAGTACGCCGGCTTCGGACAGAGTGGAGTTATAAATCTCGCAGCGCGCCTGCTCCGAGGAAATATTTTCGAGCGGCACGTACTCTTCTTC
>JBEEGK010000035.1:0-6898 GCA_041166845.1 Acidobacteriaceae bacterium | reverse complement strand
TTATTGAACCAACAACTAGGAGAAGGAATCGTAAGGCTCGCGTAACTATTCTCTCGCGGTGGTCCCACCGGCACCCAGTTTCATTTTCAGGTGCGCCGCAATCTGCTGACCGTGAAAGCGGCCATTCTCGATAAAAATTTCATTCGTCCGCGAACCTGCCACGATTACACCTGCCACATAAATCCCGCTGACATTGCTCTCCAGCGTTATGGGATCCGATACCGGACGGTACTGATCTGTGGAGAGCTCAATTCCCATTGCGCGCAGGAAATCGTAATCGGGATGATATCCCGTAAGCGCGAATACGAAATCGTTTTTCAGCTCGACCTCGCCCTTTGACGTCTGCAGAAGTACATGATCGGGGGCAATCTCCACCACGCTGGTGTTGAAGTAAGCGGCGATATCGCCATTCTTAATCCGGTTTTCAATGTCGGGCAAAATCCAATACTTCACGTGATGATGCAGCTTGGGGCCGCGATGTACCAGCGTGACACGTGCACCGTGGCGCCAAAGGTCAAGCGCCGAGATGGCGGCGGAATTTTTCCCTCCAATAACCAGCACGTCATGATCGAAAAATGGATGCGGCTCGCGATAGTAATGAAACACCTTGCTCAAATCTTCGCACGGAATTCCGAGATAGTTCGGCAGATCGTAGTATCCAGTCGCCACAATCAGTTTGCGGGGATGATAGTCATAAATTCTTCCCAGCCAATCGCTGGTGGTGACACTGAAATCTCCGTCGCTTCCAGACACCGTCTCCACTTTTTGATACTGATGGATGTCGAGGCGATAGTGCTCAGCAACTTTGCGGTAGTACTCGAGCGCTTCGTGCCGTGTCGGCTTCTGGTGCACGCTGCTGAAAGGGATGTCTCCGATCTCCAACAGCTCGGGGGTAGTGAAAAACGTCATATTCGCCGGGTAGTTGTAGATCGAATTCACCACGCATCCTTTATCAATGATCACCGACTTGAAGCCCGCTTTCTGCGCTTCAATTCCGCAGGCGAGGCCGGTAGGACCGGCCCCGATCACCAACACATCAATTCTTGATTCCGGACGAGCGTCTATCTGCGCGCGCGGCAGAACATCGGGAATTTGCTTGCTCGCCGAGGATAGAATTTTGACTGGCACTGAAGGTGGCGGGAAAACGAAGATTTTAGCATGGGTCGGCGCAGCCTAGATTTAGCCACCTTCCACAGTTGTTATAATTTTCTGTTAATTCACAGGAGAGTTTCCGATCTGGCACCGGAAGACCACCCAGTCGCTAAGCCATTAGGAGATTGATGCCCACATCCAAGCATTCGACCCGCACAGAGAAAGATTCGATCGGCACAAGAGAAATTCCTGCTGACCTCTACTACGGAATCCAGACTTTGCGCGCGGTCGAGAATTACCCGATCTCCGGCATGGTCGCCCACCCCACCTTGATTCGGGCGATCGGAATGGTCAAGCAAGCTGCGGCCGAAGCCAACAAAGAGCTTGGCCTGCTGGATCCTAAAGTGGCGGACGCCATCCTACAGGCGGCGAAAGAAGTCGAGCAGGGCAAATGGGATGAACAGTTCGTAGTGGATGTCTTCCAGGCGGGCGCCGGAGTCAGCTTCCACATGAACAGCAACGAGGTGATCGCGAATCGCGCTGTCGAAATTCTGGGTGGGAAACTGGGAGACTATTCGGTTGTCCATCCCAACGATCACGTCAACTATGGACAATCCACTAACGACGTTTTCCCTACCGCGATGCGGCTGGCGGCGTTGCTCGAATTGGAGAAACTTTATCCCGTTACCAAGTCGTTGGCTGAAGCGCTGGAGGCGAAGGGCAAGGAATTTAACGAAATTTTGAAGTCCGGACGCACCCACATGCAGGATGCCGTGCCCATGCGCCTTGGGCAGGAGTTCACTGCCTATGCGGGGGTCATACGTCGCGCCAGTGACGCAATTCGCACAGCTTCTGATTCCCTGCGAGAACTGGGATTAGGTGGTTCAGCGGTCGGCACGGGAATCAATACACATCCCGAATATCGCAGCATAGCAGTCCGGAATTTGGCTCGAATCTCGGGTCAAAAACTGGCGCCTGTGGACGACATGCGTTATGCCATGCAATCGAACTTTCCCATGGCAAACGTTTCTACTTCCCTGCGCAACCTCGCCCTTGAAGTGGTGCGCATTTCGAACGACCTGCGACTCCTTGCTTCCGGTCCAAACACTGGATTCGCCGAAATCAATTTGCCTGCGCTGCAACCTGGCTCCTCCATCATGCCCGGCAAGATAAATCCCGTGATTCCGGAACTTGCTGCCATGGTGTCGTTCCAAGTCGTTGGTAACGATGCAGCGGTAGCCCTAGCAGTACAAGCGGGACAGCTTGAACTCAACGTGATGATGCCGACGATGTCGTACAACGTAATGCAGTCCATCACCATTCTCACAAATATGCTGCGTCAGCTGGACGAGAAGTGTATCCGCGGCATTACCGCCAACCAGAGCCGCTGCAACTTCTACGTGCAGGCAACGGTGTCGCTCGCGACTGCGCTCAATCCTTATATCGGATACGCCAAAGCTGCCGAAATCGCCAAAGAAGCGGTGGCTTCAGGACGATCCATCATCGAGATTGCACGCGAGAAAAAGCTGTTGAGTGAAAAGGAAATCAACGAAATTCTGGACCCCGTACGGATGACGGAACCCACCAAGCCGCTCGATGCGGCCAGCAAACGCGAAGAACGCAAAGCAAAATAAGCGCTGTGCTTTACTCGTACCGCAACGCTTCGATCGGATTAAGCCGGGCGGCTTTTATGGCGGGGAGCATTCCACTCACAATTCCGACGACGCTGAGAATCCCCGTTGACCATAGAAGGTTCGTGGTGTCAATAAAGAGGTGAATGTCTCCTTCGCTGGCGTCATCCTGAAACGCACTCCACAATGTAAGCGAACCGACCGCCCACGAAACTAGGTAAGCCAGGGCCACGCCCAGCAGTCCTCCGATAGCTGTAATGACCAACGCTTCAGCAAGAAATTGAAAGAGGATGTGCCAGCGATGTGCTCCCAGCGCTTTCTCCACTCCAATTTCGCGGGTGCGCTGAGTAACTGAAACCAGCATAATGTTCATCAGGCCTACGCCGCCGATGCCAAGAGTGAGCAAGCCAATAAATCCCAGCAGAATTTTTATGCCGGTGGTGATGACATTGAGGTCCGCCAAATCCGCAAAGACATCAAAGACGAACACCGCACGCTTGTCCTTAGGATCGAAGTTGTGATGAAAGGCCATCGAGTCGCGCAACGCCTTAGCAACTTTCTCGTGGTCGCCTTCATATTCCATGACAATAGCGTTGAGATAGCGCGTGTCTTTCAGGTCGCTCATTGCGCTGAAAGGCACGTAAACATGTCCGTTCATGTTATCGTCGCCGTTCTGGACCACGTGCTTGAGCACGCCCACTATCTCGTACGAAATTCCATCCACGCGAATGCTTTCGCCTAAGGCGTTCTCTCCCGAGAACAGTTTCTTCTTGACGTCGGATCCAATTACCGCCACACGAGTATGGGTGAAATCGTCAGCCTCTCCAAACGTACTACCCTCCGCCACTTCCATTCGTCGCATAGTGGCATAGTTTGCATAGACTCCGCTTACTTGGTAACTCGCGCTTCGAATTCCATATGCGACCGTGCATTGCTTCATGGACTCGGGAGAGACCCGCTTGAGCAGCGGCACTTCGGAACGGACGTGGTCCAGATCGTCAATCGTGATGCGAATTTCGCTGCCGGCCTTATTTCCGCCAGCTTGCAAAGAAGTTCGTCCGGGAAATACAAAAACAAGGTTGGTTCCAAATGATCGAAACGCCGACCAAATACCGCGCTCGAATCCGGCGCCGTAAGAGAGCAGCAGAACGACCGTGGCAATTCCCCACGCCATCCCCAACATGGTGAGCAAACTTCGGCTCTTGTTGTGGCGGAGTGCGTTGTAGGCTTGAATGCCGAGGTCTCGGACCATGGTGAATTCTGTTCCTTAAGACTATCTAGCTACTCTTGCCGCAATGCTTCCACTGGAGGTAATAACGCTGCTTTTCGCGCTGGATACAGTCCCGCCGTGATGCCAGCGACGGCGAGCGAGACGATTGCAGCAACCGCAGAAGCCGGAACGATTCGCGGAGTATCAAAACCCTCAGGCGCGGGAAGTTGCGCCAACAGTGTCACGAAACCGCCCGCCAATGTTAATCCGATAAGACCGCTAAGAAACGTTAGGAACATTCCTTCCACGAAGAATTGCGTCAGAATATTGCGATGCGTGGCTCCCAGAGCTTTGCGCAAACCAATTTCCCTGGTGCGCTCAGAAACCGACACCAGCATGATGTTGATGATGCCGATTGCGCCCAGACCCAACGTCACGAGTCCTACCACGCCCAGAAAATAGTCCATCGCATCGAATATTTTCGCCACTTTCTGGGAATTCTCAATTGTGTCCCAGTCCTCGAATGAGTCTTCATTTTTCGGATCAAAGCGATGGCGGCGGGCGATGATATCGTGAACTTCTTCCTTGGCAGCCTGGTGCTCAGCTTTGACCAGGGGGCGATAGTTAATAAATGAAATCGCGTCTTTCGATCCTTCCGTCTTAACGCGGAAAAGATCGCGCATGGTTTCAATGGGGATGAATATCCTCGCATTGGTCCCGTTGTTGCCGTCCTGCCCAACTTTTGAAAGTACTCCAATAATGTCGAAACGGATGCCGTTCAACAGCATGGTGGCACCCACAGCTGGTCGCCCAGGAAAAACATTCTTCAGAAGCTCCCATCCCACAATGGCGACGCGCCTTCGCTGGCTATTGTCTTCATCATTGAACCAGCGTCCCGGACCCACCGGCACGTTGCGGATGTTGTTGTAGGTAGTGGCCACTCCGAACACTTGTCCGTTGGTGGATCCATATTCGCTTACCGCGCGAATGTCTTCGCGATTGAGCACAGGAGAGATCGCGCCGACCGTGCGCGCCTCGCCTCGGATGGCGAGGTAATCTTCATAAGTGAAGTGGTAAGTCTGACCGGATTGCAAACTGCCTGCCACAGCGGGGATTCTGCCGGGAAATGTAAACATAATGTCCTGTCCGAGCGTTGCCAACTGCCTCTGTTGGCCGCTGCGAAAGCCTTCGCCCAATCCCACCAGCAAGAGAAGTGATCCCACCCCCCACGCGATGCCGAACATCGTCAGAAACGAACGCAGCTTATGAGCCCACAACGTGGCCAGCGACTGCCGGACGATCTCGATGAGCATTCGCATAATTCAGGTGACAATTAAAGAGTGATACGCAAATTCAGGCCCTTGGGTTCCCACAGAAATGGATCAAATACAACTTCGTTTCTTTAGACTTCTAAAAGCGAAAAAGGAAAGCCCCCAACGGACAGTGCTTTCTTCGCGCTAGTTGGACGATGACTGCTTGGCAGCAGTCGCTTCCTGCGGATACTCATATACCCCGCGCCCAGATTTTCGACCCAGGCGCCCGGCTTTGACGTACTGCACCAAAAGTGGTGCAGGGCGATATTTTTCGCCCAAGGTTTTTTGCAGATATTCGAGAATGTGCAGCCGGGTATCAAGTCCCACAAGATCAACTAGTTCAAATGGACCCATGGGATGGTTCAAGCCTAGCTTTAAGGCCTTATCTATGTCGGATGCTGAAGCGATTCCCTCTTGCAACATGTAAAAAGCCTCGTTTCCGATCATTGCGTTGACGCGGCTGGTGATGAATCCAGGAGACTCTTTAATCACTACCACTTCCTTGCCCATGCGTTTGCCGATTTCGACGGCAGCGGCGACCGTTTCGTCGTCGGTTTCAAGCGCTCGAACAATCTCCAGCAACTTCATTTTGTGTACCGGATTGAAGAAATGCATGCCGATGCACTTCCGCGCTCTATAAGTAACGCTGGCAATCTCGGTCACACTCAACGACGAAGTATTGGAAGCGAAAATTGTGTTGGGGCGACAGATTTTGTCGAGCAGAGTAAATATCTCGATCTTGGATTCCATCTCCTCGGGAACGGCCTCGATGACGACATCCGCATCGCGGACAGCCTCTTCGACCGATCCCGCATATTGCAGACGACCCAAGGCATTCTTCGCAGCCTCGGAGGAAACCTTCTTCAGTTCGACGGATTTCTCAAGATTGGCACGAATTTCGGTCTCTGCCCTGCGCAGGGCGTTGGGAAGCAGATCTTCAAGCACCGTCCGATAGCCGCCGAGCGCGGCCACGTGCGCAATGCCCCGCCCCATGGTGCCGGCGCCAATGACGGCAATGCAGCCGACCTCCGCCACTAGAGAGACCCCTTCTCCAAATGATTGAGCACGCCGTTAAGGTTAGAACCGGCCGCGCGAAGGCTCTCTCCCAGTCGAGTGCGCTCGTCAACATCCATCCCCGCAATCGAGGCGCTGATGCGCCGCAGAGTTGTGTTGATGTCGTCCACGTAATTGATCAGGCGAATCAGTTCACCGGTAGCTGCCATATTTGTCGTTACTCCTGTACCCGCTTGGGTGATAACTAAACAGTTAAGGTTACGTAACAGAAATTGAAATCCGCCGCGCGATGGTGCGAAGCGAATCTCCATTCTCAATGGTGCAAAGGATTTAGTAAAGGCACGTGAGGGAACACGTACTTGCGTTGCAACCCGCACGCGCACAGCTCAAAAACGTATATTGTCGTTCTCAAACCTGACAACGCAGCATTCCTGGAACGGGACTCATATGCGCCGTCGCGTAAGTTGATTGTTACTGGCATGTTAAGAGAAATCGGTGGCATCTCGGCTAATACCTGCGATCAATGTTTTTAATTGGTCTTTTCGCCCTCCAATGAATCTAATAAGACTATGAACGAGAAGCCGTTTACCAATACATTTACAAACAGCAGCGAGAAGCCGCTCAAGAGTTTTCTGTTT
>JBEEGK010000034.1:0-19333 GCA_041166845.1 Acidobacteriaceae bacterium | reverse complement strand
CTCTTGGGAGGAAGGCAGTTAGCTGAGTATTCTACAGCGGCCCTCCCGGGGGTATCGTTGGCCCCTATTGGCGCGCCGATCTTGCGCAGCAGAGTATCGAATCGCTCACTCATCAGGGTGACGCCTTTCCCCGCAAGTAGGTTAGCGCTACTGGCAAACGACGAATTAATCGCGAGCCTCGTGCTCGCGCCACCCGCAGCCGCGGCAGCGGACGCAGGCACCTCGGCTGCGGGCGCAGGTGAGGCCGTTGCCACTGACGTGACAGCGGCGGCGCCGGTTTTCGGACGGAACGTCCCGACGTCGCACGTCTCGCTGTGAGTGGCAAATGCCACATCGTCGCCGTTCATCCCGGTGACTAACCGTCCATTAACGGTAGCGCTTCCCGCACCACGCAGAGAGTTGTCCGGTTGCAGAGCGAGCGTGAAAGGGCCGCCCGAGTTCTGGACGTGGACAAGCAGAGCGTTCGGCGTATTTTCCACTGTGTAGGGCTGGCGGACGTGCGCTTGGCCACAATCTATGACGAGGGAGTTTCCGCTGAAGTCGAGCAGCAGTCTGCCGTCACTGTACTTGCCCGTCATGCGAAAGCCCACTTCATTCCCTCCTGGAGCGATGGTATTAGCAAACCCGGTGAGCATGCCCATCATGCTCGAGTCGTTGGTAGGCTCTGCGAGGGCGGGAGCGGGTTTCGGACTCGGCGGCATGGCGAGAGAGCCAATGACACAGCGCCCCATGGCGGGCCGATAGTCGGGAGTGGATGTGGTGCCGGTAGACACGCCGTTCTCATAGTGCGTGTGGGTGAAATAGCCGACAATGATGCGGCCTTTGACATCAATCAAGCCCGGGCCGGTCAGACCGCCGTCTGCGCGCATCGTCAGCATAATGGGGTTAGGTTGGTTATCGACCGTGATCCGGACCGAGCCGGGCCGTTGATCGATGGTGTAGCCGTGCAGGTCGTCAACGAGCTTGCCGCAACCGCCGATAGTTACGCCGCTTTCCCCGAAGCCGAGCGTGGTAACAGTGGCAGGGTTCTTGTACAGGCCGCTGAGGACGACGCCGGCCCTGCCCGGCCCAGTGAGTTCTTCCTGAGCTTGGGCACCGAAGCCGATCATGTCCATAAGGCCGGAGGTCAGGCCTTTTCCCACGCAGCCGGCGGAAGAGCCGCCAAGTTCGAGACAACGGCGTGTGGCCACAGCCGTTGGGTCGTTGGAGAGTCCTTGAGTTCCGAATATTTGCTTGTCGGCTGCCCGCTGCGCCGCACTGTCCCGCTTGTAATCGGCCATTTCTTGCTCGTAGTGTTTCTGCCCGGTGGCGGCCAGGCTGACCTCCGCGCCTTTGTAGGCAGCCGCGGACTGCGGACCTATTAACCGCTTCGACCAGTCCTGGTAGAAAGCGGAATTCATCTCATATTGACCGTGGAGGCGCTCGAATGCTTGGGCTTCAGCGGGACTGTGCGTTTTTGCGTAGTCCTGCGACATCTGGTAGGCGGCCAGTCTGTAAGCGCCCATCATCTTCTGCTCGCCTGGCGTGAAGTCGCCGCGCACCGTGCGGTTGTACTTGATACGGTCGATATACGACACAAGATATGTAAAGACCGCGACGTGGCGTGCAAGCGAGTCCGTTGGATCTGATCCTTTGATCTCTGCCTTCACACGCTCAACCGAGGGCAGGTCATTCGTGTAATCGGAACTGGCCGTTTGAGCCGTAGCGTTTTTCGGTTGGGCCGCGCTGCCAGACGTCGAGCACATGAGCCCAATGGCAGCTGCCTGCGCTTTGGGCATAGAAATTTCATTACCGAGTGGCCCATTCGGCGCGCCTTTCACCAGGGAACAAAACTCAGTTCCGTTTCTGTTTTCGCAGTGCTTCACAACAACAATCGTGTCACTGCCGCAGTGATAAGGCACATCCAACTGCAGGGGAGGTGGCTGCTGCGCGCTAACTGCAACTGATGCTAAGCCTCCGAGCAGCGCGTTCGTGAAAAGACTTCTCCTCATCGTTACCCTCCCAAAAATCAAAAGCTCTTGACCATCGCTTTCGCTGAGAAAGATTTTCTTTGCGAGTCCTTGCGATCTCTGCGGTTAAAAGCTCTTGAGTGGATTTTGCAGAGATCACAACTTAGGTGGTGAAGAATGACAACTATTTCTTCTTCGTCAACCTCGATACCATCCCGCCCGGAGGTCCGTTGAGCGCTCCATCGTCATCCATGGTGAAAGCGAGTGTTTCTCCCGGACCGCAATTCAGGGTAACGTTCTTGCCGCTCTCGGTGTAGGTGCAAGTGTTCGTAATCGGCCCCATGGACATATATGCTTTGGCGTCCGACTTGAATTCGATTTGGACAACGTTGCCATTATCAACGTAAGTATTTCCCTTCACCCCTCCACCACAGGCGATACTCACGCTTAACACCGCAACCACAAAGAGCAGCAGCCCGTTCGATCCCGCAAGTTTGCTTTTCACAGGTGTCCTTTCCATATCTAATTCTTGAAGGTCAGCGATTTGCAGCGTTGCCGCCGCCCAGCATCGTTGCAAGGCTCGTTGCGTCTGGCAGCGTGATGGTGATGCGCTTCAGCGAATTGTCGTCTTGTCCGAGCACACGCAGCGTCCCATCTTGCTGAAACTCGAACCATCTGAATGTGTCGTTGTTGATTCCGGCCCCGCTGGTGGCCTCCGTTTGTGCCACAGGCTTGCCGTCAATCAGGATGCGGAACTGCATGGATGCCGGAACGGTTTGGAACCAAGCCAGATGTTTGCTGTCGGGGCTGAACGTCAGGAACTTCGTATTCATCCCGTGGTTGATTGCCATGTACCTTCCGTCCAAAAAGAGACCGCACTCGTTCATCTCCAGTCGGCTGCGGGGGAAATGCAAAATGGGCGATGTGCTTGCCGTCAGGGCTGAGGCTATTCCGGCTTCATTCCCATATCCTCAATCATTTTTTTCTGTTCTGCGGTCCAGGTGCCGGTCATGTCTCCGTGCTGCACCAGCAGCTTCTTATTGGCGTACATCTCCTTCGTCGTATGGAATTCCTTCACATTGGCCTGGTGGCCCGAGAGGTCCCATTCGCCGACGCCCTTGTCGTGATATTTGAAAACGACGTTATCGAGATAGGTGATCTGGTTGCCCCAAAGGTCCATTGCGGGAACAAGGTGTAGAGGTTTGCCCGCGCTATCCCGTTTCATCACGCCCTTTTCCTCGAGGATATCGGGAATCGTGAGCGTGTAAGTGTTTTTGTCGGGGGAGAGCTTGAAGTCAATCGAGACAAGTTTGGTGCCAACAATGTGGGGCGGGTTCCACCCGAACATGAACGCGAGCATTTCATTGAATGCGTCCCGCTGCGCCGGAGTGGAACTCTTGTCGAAGTACACGGTGCCTTGGACCTTGCTGGCATCGTGATCGATCAGGTCGCCGATGACCACAGCCTTGAAGCCGCCCATGTCAACTTTTCCATAGTGGCCCTGCTTAACATACGTAAAGTCCGCGGCGTCGCAGCTGCCATGGTCGGGATGGCCATTCGAGCGGCACGGACAGGCGTAAGCAGTGCACTGGCATTCGGTCATGCTGATTCCGTGCACGTCAAATTCGGGGACCTCTTTGGGTAGGCTCTTGGCTTCATCGGCGGCGATGGCCAAGCTGGAAAGCACGAACGCGAAAACGAGAAGACCGGCAATACGTAGCTTTCTCATACGTCCTCCTTCGGTTAGGCCTAGTAACCTCACTATCTCGCTGACTTCGAAAACCGGAAGCATTGTACACCGGTTCTGACCCTGAAATGAGTTCCATCTGGAGCTGCTGCATGGATCTCCGTTCAGTCCCGTGACTGCCGAAATTCGGCAGGCGTAAGGGGAGACACCGCGTTTAGTGAAGAGGCGACGAAAGACGAGGATTGACGCGCGGGCCGGACATTCGGTCTCAGTGGACCAGAACCAGCGATTCTGTCGATTCCGTCCGAGCTTCCAATCGCGGCTGATGGGCGGTGGGGACTCTGCCCTCATGCCGTCCACGGATCAAAGTACCGAGCAGCGCGTTTCTAGTTACCAATCCGGAGGCATTAGTTCCTGATTGCCCGTCATCAAGGCACAATCCGCAGCCACAAGCTGACTGCACCCGTGGTCGCGCTAGGTGCTAGTCTGGCGTAGCAGCCGATGAACAACCGTGAAATCCAAGCAGCTTGGAAGTATCACGATGGCACGAAACACTCCTACTGGAGTATTCGTAACCATCCTCACTTCCTGGACTGGGCGAATCGGCCGCAGCCTTTCAAAATATATCCACAGCTAGAGCCCCTTTCACTGCCACGGGACGTGCCGCAAACACGGGTGGCCGCACTCTCCGCGATTTCACAGCGAGGGCTATCGTCGCTAACTGAAATGGTCCCCAACCTTCAGGATCTGGCCCGTGTCCTCTATTTTTCCGCGGGGATTACCCAACAACGCGCCTATCAAGCCGGAGAAATCTACTTTCGCGCCGCAGCATGCACCGGAGCTCTCTATGAAATCGAGCTGTACGTCGTGAGTGGCGATCTCCCGGAACTGGATGCTGGCGTGTATCACTTCAATCCAGCGGATGTATCGCTACGGCTTCTGCGAAAAGGTAATTTTCTCGGAAACCTGGGTCGGGCGACGGCGATGGAACCCGCAGTGACGCACGCGCCCGCGACAATCATCTGCACGGGAACGTACTGGCGGAACGCGTGGAAGTACCAGGCGCGTACCTATCGCCATTTCGGTTGGGACAATGGCACGCTGCTGGCAAATATGCTGGCCGTGTCCGCCGCTTCGGGTCTGACGGCTAAGATCTTGCTAGGGTTCGTAGACGCCGATGTGAACCGCCTGCTCGATCTGGATACACGGCGCGAGGTTTCCTTGTGCCTCGTACCGATCGGGCACATATCGGAGAATTCGCTGCCGGCACCGAGGGAGGCTCCGGCGCTTGGCTTGGAGACAATCCCGCTTTCACAGCACGAAGTCGAATATCCCGCCATGCTTGAGATGCACGACGCGTCTTCGCTTGAGTCTGTAGAGGAAGTAAATGAGTGGCGCGTCAAGCCACTAGTCCTTCTATCTCCCACTCTGGCGGGCGAGGCAGTTCGCCTCCCGCACCTGCCGGAAGAAGAACAACCGAAGGACACGATCGAGCAGGTGATCCTGCGCCGTGGCTCTACCCGAACGTTCGATAAGGCGGCATCCATCACACTGGCACAACTTTCTACCATTCTCGACTCCGCCACCCGAGGTCTTCCGGCTGACTTCCTTGAGCCTCCCGGCGCGCAGCTTAACGATCTCTACCTGATCGTGCATTCAGTGCAGGGGCTCAGTCCGGGCGCATACTTCTTCGGGCGTGAGCAGAACACTCTGGAGCTTTTGAAGGAGGGACGCTTCCGCGTCGAGGCCCATCATCTTGGTCTGGAGCAAGATCTGCCGGCGGACGCCTGCGTGGACATCTTCTTTCTCGCCGACTTAAAACGCATTCTCGAGCGGTACGGAAACCGCGGTTACCGAGCCGTCCAGCTCGAAGCGGGTGCCATCGGCGGCAAGATCTACCTAGCTGCGTATGCTCAGCACATGGGTGCGACCGGGCTGACCTTCTTCGACGATGATGTAGTTAACTTCTTTTCCCCGCACGCAAAGGACAAGAGTGCCATTTTCCTGCTCGCGATTGGCAAGCCGCTGAAGCGCAAACCACAGTAGGGCCAGCGGATTGTCGGCCACACGGAAACTACTCTAAGACTCGCCGTCGTTGCTCGGCACCGTAAATTTAATTCGCTTCTGTTCGTATGCACAGAATTGCCGAAGCACTTTGCTGTCTGTACGCAAGCGCGCACACAAATCCGACAACATCCGAGTAAAATGCTATCCCAAGCTAGGCTTTTTGCACCCACAGAGGCGCAAACGAAGCACGGTAATGCCAGAACAGAATCACCCAAAATATGGTTGCCAGAACCGCCGGCTGTGCCCCGCTGTGCTGCATTGTCAAGTGGTAGACAATTATGTTGGCGACCACTGGGCCGCTCAACGCAATCGCCAGGGGAACGTACCTCCCAATCAGAAACAGCGCTCCGCTGATGACCTGCACCGCACCCACAAACCACACATAATGTGAAACGACCAGCGCGCCTAGAAACTGTCCCCATACTCCTTCCAGGGGAGGCATCGGCAGAAACTTCAGGAACGGATTAAGCCCAAAGACAAGAAACATCAAACCCAGCAGGATTCTTGCGATAATGGCCACGATTTTCATAGCTGCGCTCTTTCTGTTGCTGATCTTCCCTGATTGGGTGAATTGTACTGAAAGTTCCGAACTGGTAACCCAGTTCGTGGATTGTCGGCAAACCGGAAATGATCACGTTGCACACGCTTTGCCTGACGGTTTTGTGCGAGGTGTGTGAGCGCAAAACTGCTACTTTCCGTCCGTCGAACGTGCCGCTGTAAGTATCCTTTATCCTTTTATAGAGGTGTTCGCTGGTCCACCTTGCGCGGGCTTTCACCTCACCCATTCAGGAGCGAGTTTTCGCTCGTCATTTCGTCCTCGTCCGTTTCCTCCGCACCAATTTGATTTTGACTCTGGTGGATGCTTTAGATGTTAAAAAAGGTCATGGCTGAATCATGGCTAAAGTACAGGTAAGGAAAGGCAAGCAGGAACACGAACGGGCAAACTCATAGTTCTGAAGTTACTCAAACATTTCAATTGGCGCGGAGTTACCAAAGGATGCCGGAACTTAAAAACCCGGGTCTCGAAAGAGACGTACCGGTTCAATTCCGGTCCCGGGCACCACTTGAATCTTCTTCGCGGCGTCTCTGTTCAACTCCTCTTACACTTCCTCTTACACTAGTTCGTTTTCCTTACCGTTGGCTTCGGCTTTCCCACCTTGCGAAACTCCGCAAGGATGGGCACCCGGTTTTTATTTCGTGACTTGCGCTTTGGCTAACACCACTCCGGTGGCGGACGACATCGCGTTGTAATAGTTCACGAAGCGTTTAGGCTCTGCGGCGTTGTAGGGATTGAGATTGTGTGCCCATCGGAATCCGATAGGTTGGTACATCAGTTCGGCCTCGATATAGAAAGGTCCCGTCTGACTGCGTGTTGAGACCGAGTAACGCACCACGCTTCCTTTATCCGTGAAGTCTGGATCTTGCGCGGCTTCGCCTACCACCGCGATATCTTTTTCAGCGGTTTCCTTGTTGAAGCCGGACGGTAAGAGGCGATTGTCTTTTAAATATCCGACAGCGGACAGGAGGCCTGTGGTCACGTGTCCAGCGGCATCTCCTAAAATTGGCTCGTAGATTTCTACCTGCTCGGGCTTTGTGATCTCGCGATAGTGCGGCTCGAAGCGCAGAGGGTCGGCGTCGTTGTCGTTGCCAGCAATTGAACCATCTTGGTTGAGGGCTCCCGACTCGAAGACTTTTTCTCCCTCAGCATTATTTTTTCGGATAGTGACATGAAGCCAGGCGCGACGTGACGGATAAGCAGTTGGCAGTTTGTGGCCGCTCAGGTTTTCTACCAAAACTTCGAGGCGAAGTCCTGAGGAGTTCGATTCCACATCTCTAATGGTCACCCGCGCACTCTGTGATTGCAAGAAATTTACTGTCCGCTCTGAGGCGTTGGAGAGCTCCTGCGGAAGTGCAGCCACGCTCAGGTCTCCCCGATAATTGTTGAGCATGCGCTGCATCAAGAAATTCGCCGCCACAAACTCGTGACGACGCAGGCCGGTGCGGGGCTGTCCGAAGACTGCGGTGATGGGCGCGGCGTCACGGACTCCCGGCATATGGCATGACTGGCATGTACTTCGATTGGGATAGTCGCTGTGCTGCCACTCAAGGAAAGGCATCTGCTCAGGGAAGGTACCGAGTTCCTTGCCGTCTTTGTCCAAAGCTTTTGTGTAAAGCGTATGGCAGGACGCGCACAGACCAGAATCGCGAATGTGAAGGGCTGCTGTCGGAACAAAACCACCAGTGGACGACTCCATAACGCGCATGTGTCCTGGATCTATGGAGAACGGGCCGTACTCGAGCCTGTTTTGATGAGGGGACTTATCAGCGATGAGAAATTCCCCATTGAAGGTCTCACGACTACCCAGTTTCTCTTTTTCAATCTGGTGACAGACGGAGCATGAAACGCCGTCCTCGGCCTCATCATTCTTTTTGCTATCCGGATTAAAAGGCAGGTGCGTGAAAACCTCAGCTTTCTTGCCTTCCGCCTTGGCCTCGATGTGTGTAATCGGCATGTGACAGGTGGAGCACTCGTTTTCAATAGCCGGCTTCGACTCGGGATGGTCAATGGATTCGCGGCGCACGCTGGCCTGCCAGTAGGGGTCGCGGGACGAATTAGCCATGATGCTGGCTCGCCAATCGAATCCGATAGAGACATCTTCGCCGGAGGATGTCTTCATCCCGTTATGGCATCCGATGCAGCGATCGGACGTATGAAATTCAGACGTGACTTTCGGATGCTCACCAGCTCGCAGCGAGGTAGGCGAGAGTGCCAACGTGGCGAAAGCTAAAAACAGAAATCGCTTGTGCATCACCATCCCTCGGTCAACTTTCCGTCCGCCCAGTCCCATAGGACGTAAAACAAAACCTGAGGAGAGCGACTCGCAGTGTTGTTGGCTGGGGCACGCACTCCGATGTTGGCGCGGATATGCTGGCGGCGACTGACCGTGACCTGCATTTGTGGGACGATGTCCCAGTTGGTCTTGGAACGGTCTACCAAATCTTTGTCTGCGACGAACTCGACCATCG
Organism: Acidobacteriaceae bacterium; assembly: GCA_041166845.1. GTDB lineage: Bacteria > Acidobacteriota > Terriglobia > Terriglobales > Acidobacteriaceae > JALYIM01. Next base: position 10,603 of record JBEEGK010000034.1, on the reverse strand, counting down.
GTGAAAAAAGTCGCCCGAGCATGTGATCTTTGGCAAAGCTCTGTCCGACGGCAGTGCGCCAGAAAACTGCTTGCGGAGCGATGTCAGTATGGCGCGGAAGATCGGCACCCACTTGAAATTGCACAAAAGTATTCGTCGGAAAAAGTTGATCGAAGGCTGCGAAGGTCTCGAACGTCGTTGTGCCGTTGCCGAATCCCCGGGCCCGATTGCCAATCGGCAGGATGACCGAGCCCTGCAGGCTGAGAATAGATCCCGTCCGCAGGCTGGAAAACATTTCGCGCTTCAATCCGAGAGTCATGTCGCCGACGCCACCATGCCAGACGTAGTTCTGATCTTGAGCATTTACGGGGAGGTCCACTTCGATCTGGTTGTGAACTCCAAAGCGTTGTTCGTGAATGATGTCGGTGGTGAACCCCGGTGCTCCGCCAGCATTTACAGCTGTGCTTACGACGACTTCGTCTTCAGGGAACGCCTTCTCCGTGATCAGGGCGCGCGGAAGGTTGAGTTCTCCTCGCGCCCAGTGCTTGTTGGTACAGAATCCGCGCATGTAAGCGATGAGGTCGTTAATCTGTTCCGAGGTGAGCAGGTCTCCGAAAGCGGGCATGATCTGTGAGAACTTTCGCGACGGGCCACCATGCACGATCACATCTTTCCAAGCAGAGTTCGGTTCTGGTGTCGTCTGATCGCACTTAGTGAAATCTGGGAACGTTGCCGGAGGCTCGAAACCGGCAATGGTTTTCGACGTCCCTCTGCCGTCATCCCCGTGGCAGGCATTGCATCCACTTTTGAAAATGCGTTCGCCATTGTCTGGGTTCGGGGGCGTTGAATACTTCAAGGTTTGCGCGAAAAGCGTGGCGGATGCAAGAAGAAAACCCGCGCAAAAAATTGCTAACAGTCCGCGCCTCATGAACCGATTTTAGCAGAGGGAAAATGAAGGATTTCTTAAACGGGCAACCTAATTTCGCTCTAGTTATTTATTTAGTCCGACTACACAGACGCTGCCAGCGCCGTATGGTGGCCGCCGCGCTGCTTTTTTAGTTCCAATTGAAAATCGTGGGAGTCCAGACCTGTCCTGTAAAAGAGTGCGAGTAAGGGATCGTCCAGGTGCTCAGCCGAGCGCGTGGAAGCCGGGGCGTTATCTATGCAATCGGGCTCCACCATCAGCTCAGGAGAGGCACCCGAGCTGTTCGTCAGCGCGTGAATAAATTTCTCCACCTGCTCTCGTTGAGCAGCGGTGCGTTGAGTGAATTCCACTCCCATTCCACCTTCCGGGTGCATGACACGAACGATTCCGTCAACTTTTACTTGCAGATCGCTTACTCGCATGGAGAGAGATAAGCGAGTGCGCACTGGAAAGGGTGACATTAATTCGAGATAACATCCGTTGAGACTAAGGTCGGTGAGTTTGCTCGCGGATGGAGGGTCGTCCGGCTCGAGTTCTTGCGAATGACGGCTGATCCAGGAGTTGAGCTCGGTCTGAGTTTCGGACGCGAGATCAATAAAACGGATTCCCTTGTGCACTCCGGAATTCTCCCAAGCGATTTCCGCTTTCGATTCCAGGGTGAATTCGGTGCCGGGCAGATCGAAACGGACGCGAAGGCCGGCGACATCTTTGGGTCGTTGGCTCAGTTGCACTGAGATGCCGCCCTCACTCAAATCGGTGCTGGTAGTACGGATTTCCGCGCCGGAGGATGGAATCAAGCTGACGGGGATTTGCACCGCGATACGAGTATTGCGGCGTCGTTCGCGTTTCATGAGCGCGCGGACCGCGCGAAATGTGGCTCGGGCACGGTCCGGTGTAATGGGTTTCAGCAGGGCAAAGTGTGAGCCCAGATCAAAAGATCCGCGCAGGGCACTCCCTCCCTCGCAAATGGCAACAGTGATCGCACGCTTGTTCACCGGAGAAAATTGGACACTTTTCAGCACGCTTGCCGCCGCAGCTTGGTCCTGACAATCCACTATCACCGACTCGAATCTCTGACGGGTCAATTGTCTGATCGCACTGTCCGCGTCTGGGCAAGTCTCAATCCCAACTTCCATGTCATTGAGGACGCGGCGCAATAAGCGAACGACCTTATCATCAGAACAGCAGATTAGAGATTGCAGATTCATGAGATTTTGCTTTTTGTTAAACCCGGGAAAGCGGATGCTGCTCTCTCCAAAACTCTAGGTTCGCAGGTAGCCCATCGTCAATGCATAGGGACAATCGAGTATTACGGGAGTAATCCGTGGGAACACCAATGTATGGTGAGGGGGTGAGGCGGAGGCTGCGCCATGTCCAACACACCCCGACACCATGTACCGCATAAGCCGTTTATTCATAGTTAGTTATGCGGATTCTTGCAATTGTCTATTTAACAATTATCAATTGACAAACCGGTCGGGATAATGCAATTTTAAAGATTCTGCCAAACGATCCGATTATTAATTAACGTTACATTTTGATGGTAGCCAGTTTGGCAGCATTCAAATAGTAAGGAATCTTCCGCGAAGTGCGGGGAATCTAAGTTTTCAGCGGCGCTTTCACTTCATTCCAATAGTAAGGACGTAATTCATGGCAAAACGTCGAGGCAATCCGAACTGGGGCAAACCTGAGCCGATAGGGCCGGTCGTTCCCACGGTTACGGAGTTCGAACAAGTGGTGAAAGAATACAAGCTATCCCCTGATCAGTATCTGCGTTCCACGCGCCTGAGGGAATGGGCTCGCCGGAACAAGAACTCGAAATATATTCCCGAACCTCTTCTGGAAGCCTGGGGCTTCGAAATTGAGTCAACACTGTAGACAGATTTTCCGATTGGACAAACGGGTCGCCTGACGGCGACCCTGAATTTTTTACATAAGCTGACGCATGAGATCACAACCACAATTCACTGATGTGCCAACCGCGATAGAGGAGATTCGCGAAGGGCGGATGATCGTAGTAGTGGATGATGAAGACCGCGAAAATGAGGGCGATCTCACGTTAGCAGCTGAGAAAGTTACTCCCGAAGCAATCAACTTCATGGCTAAGTACGGGCGCGGGCTTGTGTGCCTTGCCATGACTGAAGATCGGCTTGATCATCTGCGGATAGGTCCGATGAGCGTGGAGAATACCTCCAACTACGGAACTGCTTTTTGCGAAGGTATTGACGCTCGCGACGGGGTCACTACTGGAATTTCGGCTTTTGATCGCGCGCGCACAATTGCAGTCGCGATTGATCCCGCGACCCGCCCTGTTGATCTGGCTCGCCCTGGGCACATCTTCCCTCTTCGAGCGCGCAAGGGCGGAGTGCTGGTGCGCGCGGGGCAGACGGAAGCCTCAGTAGACCTCGCTCGTCTGGCGGGACTCGTTCCTGCGGGCGTGATTTGCGAAATCATGCGCGACGACGGAACCATGGCGCGCGTCCCCGATCTGATCGAGTTTTGCAACACTCACGGCATGAAGATGCTGACTGTTGCGGAGCTTATTCGCTACCGGATGCAGCATGAAAGATATGTACATCGCGTGGGTGAGACGCTGGTGGACACTCCATATGGAGAATTTCGTCTCATCGCCTACGAGAGTGAAATCGATGGTGGCGACTCTCATCTGGCGCTGGTTCGAGGTGAACTCGACAGCACAATTAACCCAGTGCTGGTGCGCATGCACTCGCATTGCGCGGCAGGGGACGTTTTTAAGTCAACGGGATGCGACTGCCACGCCGCGCTCGAAGGCTCGATGCAGGCAATTTCTAGAGAAGGTGTAGGAGCAATTATTTATCTCCACCAGAGTTCAAGAGGGTTTTCGGTGGATAAAGTTGGCGAACGCGCCGTGCTGACGATGCATCGTGACAGACATCTGCCGACGGCACCAGAGAGTGAGCGGAGAACGCAGCGCGAGATCGGAATTGGTGCGCAGATTCTTTCTGAGCTGAAATTGGGACGGATTCGCCTGCTGACCAATCATCCACGGAAAGTAGCTGGGCTGGAAGGGTTTGGAATTCAGATCGTCGAGCAGATCCCGATTGAAATGGCAGAAAAAATTAGCAGCAGGAAGTAGAGCGTCCTTCGTCCGCATCGCGCGGACCTTTTAGAAGGGCTTGCGAATCACGATCTCACTGTCGTGGATAAAGAACTGCACGGAACATTGTCCTGATCCACAGATTACCGGCAGCAATCCAGCTATCTGTTTTCTCGTAATCAATCCCAAAGTGCCGCAACGCGGGCAGGACAGTACTGCCCAGTAGGGATCTTCCTTCTCTCCGACGCGCCCCGCATTTTCGAGCACGAAGATAGTGCCCGGCTGCATCTGCTCGGGGATCCATTCATTTAGAACGTCGAGTTCGGCGATCATTCGTTTTTCCTCGCTTTCCTCTTAGGACACCGGTAGCTCGTCATGACGCTTTCCTTCTTTTGCGTGTCATATGAACCCCCGCAGGCACGCATGAGCTGCGTTTCTTGCCGCCAGCCACCACGGCGCGGACTTCACGCACGGTATCGCTGAGACAAATGTCAAACATCGGTTGCCGGGCATTCTTAAGAATGTCAACAATCTGCCGGGCGGAAGTTCGCAGGTAAAGATGGGAGCCGTCCGTTAGCAGGTGATATTCGGAGGATTGACTCACGATGGCCGCCAGGCGCTGGCTGAATTCGCGTTGCAAAAAGCGCATTACCTTGCGCACTCTTTGAAGAGAGAACCCGCGACTGCGTAATTCGCAGATGACGGCGATCTCGGCGAGATCTTCCATCGAATAGAGTCGGCGATGCCCTTGCCGAAGCGGTTTCACAATGCCGCGCTCATCCCACCACTGCAACTGGCGGGCAGTGATGCCAGTGAGTGTCACCACTTCTTTCGATGTAAGGCTTTTCTGCATGAAGATGTTTTAAACAATTCTGGATGAAATTGTTTCAAGCCATTCTAGGCAGGGGCGCCTAGCTGTCAACAAGAGATTGTTTCAAGAGAGTGACTAGTAGAGTTCCTGATGTCTGATAAGCGGGGAAGGAAAGGTCGTGTCGGCAGGTTTCGGACGCCTGCTCAGAAACAGCTAAGCTGCTCCGCCCCCGACGAATTGCACAATTTCGAGGTGATCACCGTCGGTAAGCGAGATCCCAGTCCAGCGGTCGCGGGGGACAATCTCGCGGTTCAGTTCAACGGCAACCCGATCTGCTTTCATGCCCAGGCTCTCGACGAGAGCAGCCAAGGTCAGCGACGTGTCGAACGTTCGGTCTTCTCCGTTGATAGCAAGTTTCATGGGTCGGGCTTTTATGAAGAAAATCGCTGACCCGAGAAGGCTGCAAGGATATTACCAAACGCCTGAAGCATTACGCATCCACTTTGCGAAGCTGGAACTTCCTGGTTGCGGTACGTCCAGAGTAACTCGCCTGCACTAAAAGAGAGAAGTTTTGCAGCGAGAGATCATCCGCGTCAATCTTCATCTCCGCTTCTCCCTCTGCGCCGGTGACGACCTGGAGATAAAATGGCGCCGAGTCTGGACGCATGAATCGCACTGTAAGGCGGGCGCCCTGCACTGCCGAACCGCTATCGGTGACTCGAAGGCGCATGACCAGTTGCTGCGCCACGTGAGCAGCTTCAGAATTCAGCCACTGCAAATCGAGTTCTTTGGTAGCGAGAGTTTCCGGATCTTTGTGGTCCAGAATGTTCTCCAGCCTTCCGTCGCGAATGGAGTCGAGCACCAGACGGTGCTGGTCTCTTAAAGTCTGCTCTTTTTGCAGGTCGGTAAAAGCCCCGTCCAGCATCTTATCTTTGTAGGACGTGGCACGTTTGCCGATGCAACGTCCGCGGACGAAGACTTGCGTCTGCAGCAGAAGGTCCTGTTCACGGGCCTCGCTTTGCACGTGATAAATCGTGTCTTCATGCTTAACGTCGGTATTGAAGCCGAAAATCATGCGATTCCGTTCACATCCCAGAGAAAAATTCTTCTAGCGGGTCCAATTTTTCGATTAAAGACGCGCTGAAACCTTGACACTAATGCACTTGAAATCTAATCTAGAATGTTTACTCAACACTGTTGCGAATTATATATACAGCTCTCCTATGCCCGACAATTATTTCGCCCGGTACTTGCCCTTACTAATTCACTTCGCTTTGGCGGGTGGGTTCGCCGGCGCTGTAGTCACTCTCTCATGGCTCATCGGCTACCGGCGCCCGACGCGCGCCAAGATGGAACCCTACGAGTGCGGCATGGCTCCGGTCGGAGACGCTCGCGAACGCTTCTCGGTGAAGTTTTATCTGGTTGCGATGTTATTCATCTTATTCGACGTGGAAGCCGTCTTTCTTTATCCCTGGGCCGTAATTCTGAGAAGGCTCAAGATGTTCGGCTTTTACGAGATGCTGGTCTATATCGCAATCGTCCTGGTCGGCTTCTTTTATGTATGGAAAAAAGGGGCACTAGATTGGGGAGAAGAAATTGCGGGACGGAGAGGTAGCGTCTAGTGGCCCTAGCCCCTGCCATCACCGATTTGGACCAACTTAAAGGGCATCCTGCGATTGCGAAATTGCTGGCGTGGAATGCCGCATCCGTCGAGGGCGCCAAGTTCGATCGCGAGGAACTCTCTATCTATATTGAGCGCTCAATGATCCGTGAAGCTTGCATGCTTCTGCGCGACAATCCCGAGTGCCCGTTCAATTATCTTTCCGACGTGACGTGTGTGGATTGGTATCCTTCGGAGCCGCGCTTCGAAGTCATCTATCAATTGCTTTCGATTACCAAGAAAGAGCGCGTGCGCCTCAAAGTGCGATTGCCCGGTGGAAACCCAGCTGTGGAATCAGTTACTCCGGTCTGGCCGGGCGCGAATTATTTTGAGCGCGAAGTATTCGATCTCTTCGGCATTCGCTTCAATGGACATCCTTATATGCGACGCTTGCTGATGCCGGAAGACTGGGAAGGCTACCCTCTCCGTAAAGACTACCCGGTGGAGGGCTTCCGCTAGCCATGGGCCATCTCAGTCCTACTCCCGCGCTCGAACCCGGCCAAGACCGCACCATGATCCTGAACATGGGTCCGCAACACCCCTCGACCCATGGTGTGTTGCGTTTAATCCTTGAAATTGACGGCGAAACCGTTGTCCGCATGATGCCGGACATCGGGTTCCTCCACACGGGTATTGAGAAAACGTGTGAGGCCAAGTTTTATCAGCAGGTAGTGCCGCTCACCGACCGGATTGATTATCTGTGTCCCATGACCAACAACCTTTGCTACGTGCTGGCAGTTGAAAAACTGCTGGGGCTGGAGATTCCAGCAAAGGCGCAGTGGTTGCGGGTCATGATGAATGAACTGACTCGTATCAATTCCCATCTGGTGTGGCTGGGCACTCACGCGATGGATATTGGAGCGATGACCGTATTTCTGTATTGTTTCCGCGAGCGCGAAGATATTCTGCGTTTGTTCGAAGCAGTCAGCGGTCAACGCATGATGACGTCATATTTCCGCATTGGCGGCGTCGCACTGGAACCGCCGCTGGACTTTTTTGACCGCGTAGGCGCATTTGCGAAACGCTTCCCCTCTAAGGTGGATGAATACGAAAATCTGCTGACGGGAAATCCGATCTGGGTGATGCGTACCAAAGGCGTGGCCCAAATCTCCGCCGAGGATGCAATTGCTCTGGGAGCGAGTGGTCCGACACTGCGAGGCAGCGGAGTAGACCTTGATCTGCGCCGCGACATGCCGTACTCCGGCTATGAAAACTTCAAATTCAAGGTGCCGGTGGCAAAAGAGGGCGACGTCTTCGCGCGTTACATGTGTCGAGTGCAGGAACTTCGTGAGTCGATCAAAATTGTGCAGCAAGCAGTGGATGGCATGCCGGAAGGTCCGATTAAGGCTGATGCACCAAAAGTGGTGCTACCCGATCGCGAGAAGATGAAGACCGAAATGGAAGCCCTCATCTATCACTTCAAGATTATTACGGAGGGCTTTGCGGTTCCGGCGGGCGAGGTATATCAAGCGGTCGAGTCTCCGCGCGGAGAAATGGGATATTACGTAGTGAGCGATGGGACAGCGAAGCCGTATCGCGTCCATATGCGGGCCGCTTGCCTGGCAAATATGCAAACATTGCCAAAAATGTGTGAGGGCCGGCTGCTGGCGGACGTGGTTGCTGCCATCGGAAGCATAGACATCGTGTTGGGAGAGATTGATCGCTAGGCTTGAATCTGACTTCAGCAGCAAACAACCAATGAAATTTTCTCAAGAATTCGAGCGGCGTTTTGCGGAGATGCTCACGCATTATCCGACAAAGCGCTCCGTGCTGGTGCCGACGTTATTATTCGCCCAGGACGAGGTCGGATTTCTCAGCGATGAGGTGATCCACGAGATTGCGAAGCGTTTGGATTTAACTAACCTCGAAGTAAATAACGTGATCAGTTATTACTCTATGCTCACGACGAAACCGCGCGGCAAGTTTAACGTTCAGGTTTGCACCAACATTGCCTGCATGCTGCGCGGGGGCGAAGAACTGCTGGAACATTGCAAGCAGAAACTCGGCGTTGGACACAAGGGCATCACTTCTGATGGAGTGTTTTCTCTCGAAGAAGTCGAGTGCATCGGAGCGTGCAGCTGGGCCCCGGCCGTCCAGGTAAATTATGATTTCCACGAAAACTTAACTCCCGAGAAGCTGGACGGCATTCTGCAACGGTACGAACAGAAGAGCACTCAGTAGAAATTCCATGGCAGATTTGGTCTCACATCCCAACGAAGTAAGAATCGTCTCCAAACGCTTTGGCAAGGGTGCGACGGACATCAATCGCTACCTGGAACTCGATGGCTATAAAGCCGTCCAGAAAGCGCTGGCGATGCAGCCGGACGCCATTATTAATGAAGTCAAGAATTCTGGTTTGCGCGGGCGCGGTGGCGCGGGATTTAACACCGGGTTGAAATGGTCGTTCGTCCCCAAGCAATCGGTAAAACCGAAATATATTTTGTGTAACGGAGATGAAAGCGAGCCCGGAACCTGCAAAGATCGCTTGATCTTCGAACATGATCCGCACGCCGTGATTGAGGGTGTGATGATTGCGGGCCTCGCGGTTGGCTCCGAGATTGGTTACATCTACATTCGGGGCGAGTATCGCTATCTTTCGGAGATCATGTTTAAGGCAATAGCCGAGGCTTACGCAAAAGGATTTCTGGGGAAAAACATCTTCGGCAGCGGTAAAAACTTTGACATCTATTGGCACGGTGGCGCTGGAGCATATGAGGTAGGAGAAGAATCGGCCCTGATGGAGTCCCTTGAGGGTAAGCGCGGCATTCCACGAATTCGGCCTCCCTTCCCTGCTGTGGTTGGACTCTGGGGCGGGCCTACGGTCATTAATAATGCGGAGACGCTGGCTGCCGTCCCTCACATTCTTCTTGGCGGCGCAGAATGGTTCGCAGGTTTGGGTCCGGCTAAAAATGGCGGAACGAGACTTTTCTGTCTGGCGGGGAATTTGGAGCGTCCCGGGGTGTACGAGCTTCCCATGGGATACAACCTCAAAAAGATGATTTACGAGGTGGGAGGCGGCATCCCGAACGGACGCAAGCTAAAAGCGGTGGTGCCAGGCGGGTCGAGCACACCGATTTTGCTTCCGGAAGAAATTGATGTCCCCATGGACTTCGATTCGCTGATGAAGGTCGGATCCATGCTGGGTTCAGGCGGAGTTGTGGTGCTCGATGACAATGCATGCATCGTGAATTTTGCTCTGCGCACCATGAAGTTTTATCAGCACGAAAGCTGCGGATGGTGCATCCCCTGCCGCGAGGGTACCGACTGGTTGAAGAAAACGCTGATCCGTTTCCACAAGGGCGGAGGTGTGAAAAAAGATATAGATAACATGTATTACTTGTCCGAGAACATGTTGGGGCGAACATTCTGTCCCCTTGGCGACGCCGCAGCTATGCCGATGATGGCTTTTATCAAGAAGTTCCGGCAGGAATTCGAAGATCATCTGGAAGGACGACCGTGTCCGTTTGAGCACTCAAACGCGACCACGCAACCGGTACTCGCTTAAAGAAATAATTTTCGAGCGAACATATAAAGGATCCATGGCTGACGTAAACATCACGGTGGACGGCAAGAAGGTCACAGCTCCGGCTGGGACATTGCTGATCGAAGCCTGCAAAAATGTGGGGATCGAAGTTCCCTCCTTTTGTTACTACCCGAACCTGTCGCTGCAGGGCGCTTGCCGCATGTGTCTAGTTAAAGTCGAGAAGATGCCGAAGTTGCAGACCGCCTGCACAACAGTCATCACGGAAGGTATGGCGGTGACCACCGAGAGTGAGGAAATTAAGCAGGCGCGGAAGTCCATGGTGGAGTTGCTACTGGGAAATCATCCACTCGATTGTCCTGTGTGCGATGCCGGCGGAGAGTGCGAACTGCAGGACATGACTTTTTCCTACGGCGCAGCCGAATCGAAATATATGGAGCCGAAGAACCATAAGGAAGAACAGCAATGGTCTCCCGTAGTGTTCTTTGATCGTCCTCGCTGCATCCTGTGTTATCGCTGCGTGCGCGTATGCGGCGAAGGAATGGATGTGTGGGCGCTGGGAGTGCAGAATCGCGGCGTGAGTTCCGTGATCGCCCCGAATAAAGAAGATCATCTCGAGTGCGAAGAATGTGGTATGTGCATTGACATCTGTCCCGTCGGTGCACTCACCT
>JBEEGK010000033.1:0-6544 GCA_041166845.1 Acidobacteriaceae bacterium | reverse complement strand
TCCGGAAATAAAGTCATCTCGTAAGGATCAGGCCAGAATTTCAGGATGAAATCTGTGTGGCGCACCTGTCCGTGCGGTTTCAGTAGTCGGCTCATCTCGGCGAGATCGAGGGGACGATGTCGCTCATGGATTTGAACCGAATTGCGTCCGCAGAGGGTCACGTGAGCGCGTCCTTCGCCTGCGAGGTGTACAAAATCGCGAAGGTCACAAGTGCGGCATCCGGGCAACGGTTGGGCGGCGGAAACTTCAGCCCACTGGTTTAGCCAAAGATCAAACGACAGCAGCGTTCGCCGGACTCGCTGTTGGGCGCCTACCAGAATCTTGATGGCTTCAGTGGCTGCATGCGAGGCTGCCGCGTTTACCACCGAATTCAAAATGCCTGCAGTCTCGCAGGTCTCGACCGTACCCTTGGGAGGCGTAGGGAAGATGCAATTTAAGCACGAGGTAGTACCGGGTAGAATGTTTAACGTGGCGCCATAGCTGCCCACCGCTCCCGTGTAGATCCAGGGAATCGAATTCTCGACCGAAAAATCGTTGATCAGGTATCGGGTTTCGAAATTGTCCGTGCCGTCGAGGATCAGCTGCGCATCATGCAGAAGTGAAGCTACATTGGAGGGGGTAATGTCCGCTACTTCCGGAGTAACGGTGATCTGCGAATTGAATGATGACAGTTTTCTTGCGGCCGCAATTGCCTTCGGCAATGACTCCGCGGCGTCGGACTCGTCGAAAAGCGATTGGCGCTGCAGGTTGCTGGCTTCCACATAGTCGCGATCAATAATGCGTATGCTGCCGACGCCTGCCCGTACCAGCAGGGAAGCGATCGCCGAACCTGTCGCCCCGCAGCCAACTACGGCGATGCGCGATGCACCCAGCCTGCGCTGGCCCTCATCGCCGATCCCCGCAAACAAGATTTGTCTTGAGTAGCGCTCGCCCAGTTCCAAAGAGGTCACCAATAATTAAGGAGCAAACCATTATTATAGGTGTCGGACAAGGCACGGACGATCGATCCGAGCACTAGCGAACGCTATTTAATGAGAAATTTAATTGCGTCCTTTAACTTGCATCGCAACACATGGGTGCCTCTTTGGGTTTAAGAAAGGTGTATCCCACTATCTTTGCGTTAATAGTTATGGCATTCGCCATTACTGCCCAAGCTTCGACGTACTTCGGACAAAATTCCTCAGTTGAGCAGAATCAAGACAGTAGCGGGACAGCTTCCCAACCAAACGACGGCGTAAAGAGTGCGCATCAGGGAGTTGTCGTCCAGGCGATGCGCTTTCCCGGTGTGCAGTCAGAAAGAGAACAGAAACAACTACTGGCAGTGCTTCCTCTCCAAGCGGGAAAGCCTTTTGATCGCGACCTGCTGCGCCGCAGCATAAAAGTTTTGGACGCCACCGGACGCTTCGCCGACGTTCGCGCCGAAGCTGAGCCGACCGCCGACGGCGGAGTAGTCATTTCATTTGTTACGGTGCCCAACTATTTCATTGGTGAGATCACCGTGGATGGAAATTCAAACCGACCCAGCGCTAGCCAGATTGTGAATGCCGCCAAGCTGCAACTGGGCGATTTATTCTCCTCCGAAAAGCTAAATCAGGCGGTCATCAACATTGAGCAGTTAATGGCGACCAACGGCTATTACCGCCTCACGATCACGAAAGAAACGCGCGAGCATCCGGAAACGCAACAAGTGGGGATCGTTTTTCACATCTCACTTGGCGCGCAAGCGCATGTGGGGCAGGTAAACATCACGGGGAATCAGAACTATTCACAGCAGCGTTTTCTGGACATTGCGAAAATGCATCCCGGCGACCTGGTGTCGGTCCAGCGTACCAGTACGGCGCTCGACCGCTTGCGCAAACAATATCAGCGGCAACAACGCTGGCTTGCGCAAGTCACCCTGGCGCAGCATAGCTATCGTCCGGCGGCAAATGTCGTGGACTATACCTTTCAGATTGATCCGGGGCCGAGGGTCGAAATTGTTGCGGAAGGCTACAGAATTCCCAAGAAAATTCTGAAGAGGGAAGTTCCTGTCTATCAGGAAAACGCTCTCGATGACGATTTGCTGAATGAAGGGCGCCACAATCTTCTGAACTACATGCAGAGTCGTGGCCATTTCGACGCCAAAGTTGCCATGCGTCGGGAATCAAATTCCACCGCCAACGCTTTGCGTGTGATTTACAGCATCGACCCTGGTTCGCGGCACAAGGTGGTAAAAGTCGTAATCACAGGCAATAAATATTTCAGCGAAGATCTGCTGCGCACCCGCATGCAGGTCCAAACTTCGAGCCGTCTTTTTGCGCAGGGACGATTTAACCAGGCGATCCTGAACGATGACATCAGCGGACTCGAAGGGCTTTACCGTGCTAATGGATTCCAAAGCGTAAAGATCACCAGCAATGTCGAAGACGATTATCGCGGTCAGGAGAATCAATTTGCAATCACTCTCCACGTGAACGAAGGACCGCAGACACTAGTGAACGCGCTCACGATCTCGGGAAATTCTGTTGTTCCTGAAACGCAGCTGCGCGCGAATATCAATACGGCCGAAGGCCAGCTCTTTTCTGAATTCAACATCGCACAGGACCGCGAAACGATTCTCAACTACTACTTCAATCGCGGATTTCCGAACGCAACTTTCGACGCTACTGCCAAACCAACACCGGGCAAGCAAAACCGGATGGATGTGATTTTCACCGTCCATGAAGGCGAGCAGGTTTTCGTTGAACAGGTTCTGGTTTCGGGCATGAACTTTACCCGTCCTTTCGTAATCCAACGCGAGCTGCAGATGAGCCCTGGCGATCCGGTAAGTCAAATTGATATGTTGAAGACCCAGCAACGTCTCTATGATCTGGGAATCTTCAGCCAGGTGGATACGGCAATCCAGAATCCCGCGGGCATCGAGCGCGAGAAAAAAGTCCTGGTGCAGGTGCAGGAAGCCAAGCGCTACACCTTCAATTACGGTTTAGGTTTCGAATTTCAAACCGGACAGCCGGGCGTGAATGGCCACGTTCCGCAAGGCAAAGCAGGTGTGAGTCCTCTGGTTTCGCTGGCGATTACACGGCTCAATTTCCGGGGAAGAAATCACACCGTGACTTTCAGCACGCATCTTGGGCAATTGCAGCAGCGAGGGCTAGTTGGGTATGAGGCGCCGCGCTGGTTTAACAGCCCCAATTGGAAGCTCTCCATCACTAGCTTTTATGACAACACGCTCGACGTCAGCACGTTTACCTCGCAGCGTTTGGAAACTTCCATTCAGGCGGAGCAGATCGCCAGCAAAATCGTAACCATGGATTACCGCTTTAATTACCGGCGTGTGAGGGCAAGCAACGTCGCCATCAGCCCGGGAGAAATCCCGCTCTTATCACTGCCTGTGAGAGTCGGTGAGCCTGGGTTCAGTTACATCCGAAACACACGTGACAGCGATCTGGAAAGCACAAAAGGGACTTACACCGTTTTCGACGGCGGAGTCGCCTCCAGCTACTTTGGATCGGAGGCCGACTTCAGTCGTGTGCTGGTACAAAATTCGACTTACCATACTATTGGAAAAAAACGACCCAACGGCAAGCGGTTGATTCTCGCGCGGTCCACGCGCATTGGGTTAGAAAATCCTTTCCGCGACACTGTGAATGTTTCGCCCGGAGAGGCGCCTCCGGCGGAACGCGCCCTTATCCCACTACCGGAACGTTTCTTTTCAGGCGGTGGCAACTCTCATCGCGGATTCGGGTTAAATCAGGCGGGGCCGCGAGATCCGGTGACTGGGTTTCCACTGGGGGGCAGCGCTTTGTTCGTCAACAATCTGGAACTCCGCTTTCCGGCGGCGACTTTGCCGTTCTTTCAGGATAACTTGAGCTTTGCCATCTTTCATGACGTCGGAAACGTTTTCTCGAAGGGAAGCGACATGCTGCCCAGCCTGCTGCGCTGGCACCAGAAAAATCCTGAGCTATGTTTACAGCAGAGCACCGCATCGCAGTGTAACTACAATTACTTGTCACACGCCATCGGAGTGGGCGTGCGATACCGAACGCCGATCGGTCCTGTGAGATTTGATTTTGGCTATAACCTGAATCCGCCGGCCTTCCCCGGCCAGAAGACGATTTCGAGTACTCCTGTGGTTACGGTCTTTGATCCCCAGCACACCCATAGATTAAACGTGTACTTTAGTATTGGGCAGACCTTCTAATGAAACGCACTTCGATGATCGTCGGCATAATCTCGCTGCTTGTCAGCGCATTGCCGGCTGCCGCAGGCGAGGTGCTCGACAGAATCGTAGCCAAGGTTAACGGCCATGCAATCCTGCAAAGTGACTGGGAGGATGCCATCCGATTCGAGGCGTTCGTGGATGGACGGCTTCCTGACCAACTGAGCGCAGCAGCTGCGAAGGCAGCGCTTAATCGTTTGATTGATCAAGAGTTGTTGCGCGAGCAGATGCGCTCCTCTGATTTTCAAGCCGCTACGAAAGCAGAGGTCAGCGCCCGGGTGGAGGAGATTCGAAAAAAATATCCCGAGGCAAGTAGCGAAGCAGGCTGGCGGAGCCTGCTCACACGCTTTGGGTTGACAGAGGACGAACTCAATTCCCGGCTGGGGGCTCAACTCGATACCATGCGCCTGATTGATGCGCATCTTCGTCCAGCGGTAAATATAGATTCGCAGAGCATCGAGAGCTACTATACCCAGCAATTGCTGCCGCAACTTTTGCAGTCGGGAAAGACGGCGGTTCCTTTGGCGGATATTACGCCCACCATCAAGGAACTCTTGACGCAAAAGAGAATGGACCAATTGCTGGTTGCATGGCTGCAAACCCTACATGCTGCCAGTGAGATTTATATCGAACCTCCCGCAGCGGCTTCCGGACGCCAGGTGCAATGAGCCAATCCGGCGGCTCGCCGAGGCGAAAGTATTTCTGGAAATACCTCCTAATCGCCATCACCGTCCTCGTTCTCTCGTTCTGCGGGCTGCTCTGGTACACGACCACCGATTCCTTCCAGGAAATGGTCCGGCATCGGCTGATTGCCGAAATTGACCGCATCACCGGAGGGCACGCGGAAGTTGGAAGTTTCCACACGCAGCCGATGCAGTTCGAGGCTGAAATTCGCGATCTTACGGTGCATGGACGCGAAGCCAAGGGAGAAATTCCTTTCGCGCACGTGGACCACCTCGTTGCCCACGTCAAGCTGATCTCAATCCTGAGAACGGAGCTGGGATTTCGGTCCCTCGTGCTGGAGCATCCAGTTGTCCATCTGATTTTCTATCCCGACGGAAGCAGCAACCAACCTCGACGGGATACTGTTCCGGCGAGCGGGACAAATTCGGTTGAAGCACTGTTCTCCTTGTCCATCAATCGCCTCGATGTTCGTCACGGAGAGGTGCTGTTGTACGATCAGAGGCTTCCATTTGATTTCGTGGCCCACGACGTTTCGGCGGACATGGCTTACTCATTGGTGCACGAAAGCTATGAGGGCAATCTGCTCCTCGGGAAAGTCAGCAGTCGCTACAAGGATTACCGGCCCATTGCTTGGACGGCCGAGGCCCACTTTGCTCTATCGCAAGATGGCATTGAAGTCAGAGCGCTCAAGGCGACCTCGGGGCGGTCGAAAATTGAGGCCAGCGGAAAACTCCTGGATTTTCGCAGTCCGACCATCGTCGCGAATTACGATGCGACGCTCGACTTAGCCGAAGCCAGTGTTATCAGCCGAAATTTCCAGGCCGCCGCAGGCATTCTCGAAGCAAAGGGCCGCGGAGCGTGGTCTACCCAAAGCTTTTCTTCTACTGGAAAACTGCAGATCAAAGGCCTCGACTGGAACAAAGACCCAATCATTATTCATCAGGCAACGGCGTCGGCGGATTTTTCAATCACGCCGAAACGGCTCGCATTATCAGGAATCTCTGGACGCGCTTTAAGCGGCTCGGTCACAGGCAACGCCGAGATTACAAATTGGTTAAATCCTGCCTCAATACCAAACGTTCGCCACTCATCAAAGGCAGATGAGCAGATTGCGAACCTGCGCCTGAATGTGAAAGAGCTGTCGGTGGCCGAAGCGCTGACGGCAATTTTCCCGCAACAACGATATCTTGCCGCTTTCCACTTGGCGGGAGCTGTTAGCGGAACGTTTGGCGCAAACTGGACGGGTTCTCCCGACAAACTTCAATTAGACACCGCGCTTGACGTCACTCCCTCAGCGGGAACGCAGGGTGGCCAACTCCCAGTAGGGGGTCATCTGAACGCGGGCTACCAGGCAACCACGCAGGTGTGGCAGATATTTAATCTGGTTGCGAATACGCGAGCAAGTCAAGCACGGGCCGCGGGGGCGGTGGCAAACAAAACGTCGCTCACTCTTAAGGCGGAAACTTCGGACTTGAAAGAGTGGCAACCGCTGCTGCAGGCCTTCGGCAGCCGAGGAACGATCCCTGCAGTGCTGCATGGCCATGCATCGTTTAGCGGTACAGCAACGGGCAAAACTTCCGATCTCCTGCTGGCTGGCAAGGTCGAGGCGCAGGACTTTGATTCTCTGTTGTTACCCAGAAAAATATCCAGTCCTGCTGTTCC
>JBEEGK010000032.1:0-4737 GCA_041166845.1 Acidobacteriaceae bacterium | reverse complement strand
GATTAAGATGGCTGCGCTGCTCACATAAAACCAAAGCAGAAGAGCCGCAACAGCACCTAGTGTCCCGTAACTCTTGCTCAAATTTCCAAAATGTTGCAGGTAGAAGCCCAGACCATACGATGCTGCTATCCACAATCCCACCGCCACGACGGCCCCAGGCACGGTACGCCAGAATTTCCTCTGCTCGACGTTCGGAGCCAAATAGTAAACCACTTCAACCGCCAGGATCGAAAATGCTATAGCCAGCACCCATCGAAAATATGACCACGCGAGTATGAATACGGGATCCAGACCAACTCGATGAGCGAGCCGAGCCCCTAAGATAGGGCCTAAAATCATGGCAGCCAAAACAACCGCTGCTAGTACAGCCAGCATTGTTGTCAAGCCAATCGCCAGTAAGCGGGTTTGCCAGAATGGTCGTCCTTCTTTTACATCATATGCAACGTTGAGAGCCTCAATCATCGCCGCCGACGCTCCTGAGGCAGTCCAGATCGTACCTACGATTCCAAATGATAAAAAGCCAGAGTTGCGAGTTACCATAAGGTCAGAAAATACCTTTCTGACCAATGTCATAGAATCGGCTGGAACGAAGTAAGCCATCCATAACAGTACCTGATCGAATAAGTGTGGGATTGGAATATAAGCTAGCGCGCTCGCAATCAGGATCATTAACGGTAACAATGAGAGGAAGTAGTAGTAGGCGAGGCTACCAGAGAACGCGAGGAGATGCTTGCGGTCTACATCGAGTCCGGCTTTTTTGATCGCTCGTAGAAATCTTCGCGGACTCATCTCTCAACCCCCGGTACTCCCATACGATGGCCCTTCAGACTTTCTCGGCAGCTAACAACTCATGCATTATCGTTGATACAAGAACTTTCTGCCTCGCGAGACTCTGTGAGCCTAAAACCCTGGGATCGATATTCCGGCATCTTCTCGAAAAAATGCTAGGTAGGGCTCGCGCCAATGTGCATTGTCCTATGTGCGCAGACTAAGCCCGCACCGAATAGTCCGCGATCCCAGTCAGCCTCTGGGTGTTGGGGACATTGAAAACATCCTAGGGAAATTAAAGTGGTTGCTGATGAAGCGGATTCCTCCTTAGAACGGGTCTAGGCCGAGTTGAACCTTTAATGTCGCCAAATAAGCTCCGCTTAAACCCGTCCAAAGACCATTGCGATTTAATTTATGCCGCCAATTGATCCCTCATGGATCTAACCTTGTCGTGGGCGCGCTGTACGCTTTCAGCCTGACGCTGAACAATTGCCGCAACAGGCGAATCCAACTTCCCTCCATTAAGCGCATCTTCGTACGCCTTCTTGGCAACGTCTTCGCCTTGCTCCACTGAGTCGAGAATTGATTTGTCGCCTGCGCCAAGATTGGCTTTGGTGTCTATCCAGGCGCGGTGAAGAGCAGCAGAAACTGATCCTGATTCCTTTTTTTCAGTCTTTCCGAACCGAGACGTTTCCCTTTCCAGTTCCTCTGCAAACCTGCCACGCTCAGCACTCTGTTGCGCGAAATAAGTTTTCAGATCCGGGCGCTCAATATGCTCAGCGGCGTCCTGGTATCCCTTCTGTCCATCTCGGCAAGTTTCGATGAGTTTTCCTAAGACATTAACGGTGTCATTTTGATCCATGGTTTATCCTCCGCCCTTGAGATGCGCTAGAAAAAAGGCGGTTGTATGGGGCTGTCGGGTCTTCACGAAGTTCTGCCGCAGAGCGCGTCGAATCCCGGGCGCGCTATCCTGACAACTCTACCGGTACAGTATTGCCGAACAAAGTTCAAACTCACCTGCCAGGGTTGGATGGTTCGACGAATGCGAGCCTGAACTGAATGCGGACGAAAACCCCACGCATTGGCTGTTCAAATACAGACTTTTCCACCTGACACTTACAGAATTTTCAGTATCGTACTAGCCTATTTTTCGCACAATAATAGGCTTCCTCAGGCCATCAAGGCCAACAACAAGATGCCATCATCACTAATAGTCCATACCGTGCTGGTATGCTCGCGCCACCCCGACTTAGCTGATGTGCGACAGCGAGTCTTGGAGAAGGCCGGATTCCAAGTAATAAACGCAACGGACTTGATCAGCATCCGCGAAGCATGCAAGAAACATAAAATCGCTCTGATCATGATTGGTTATTCCTTGCCGCCCGCCGAGAAGAGACGCGTGTGGCACGAGGCTCACGAATCCTGCTACCAAATTCCGATTCTAGAATTGTACGAAAGCGGCAAACCCGAACTGATGGCGGGAAATGCATTGTTCACCGAGGAAGCGCGGACTCCCGAGGACTTCCTAGAAGCCGTCCGTAAGATTCTCAAGGCAAAATGAACGGCTTACTCGCGGTTCAATTCTTCGGCGAGCCAATTAGTGATGACTCATATTCCATTCTCTTAATTCAGCGAGCGCGGGATGATTTAGTGGAACCACGCTATTCGGTCGATCCATGTTCCAGTAGCCGCACGTGCTCTTTTACAGTGTCATTCTCCCGTCGTGCTGAAAACTCGTCTTGCTTGCCGTCAGGACGGGTAAGAGTCCACGTTGCAGCCCACTTACCGCCAATCTGCTTTGGGTAGACCCTGTCCATATGTACCGATGTGTGTGCCGCTGATTCCGATTTCATCCGTCATTTCTTACCCAACCTCACATTGGCCCATCGGGCCTTCTGGGCGATAGAAATCTTTTTCCGAGCAGCCGCACTCATCTGGCTCCCACCAATTGAGGAGGTACGCGACTTCGCCCATCGGGCTTTCTGCGCAATTGAAATGCGTCTTCGGGCAGCCGAGCTCATGCGGCCGACTCTTTTTGGCCAACAATTCACGCTGGACACTTCCAGTTTGCCATCTAATTTTCCGAGCACGCTGAGAGCGGCATCGACGTGCTTCAATTGGTTGATTAAGTTAGTCCGCTCCGAGCGGAGTTCGACCACGATGTTGTCTAATCCAGTTAGATTTGGCATGCGGAAGATTGTACCTGAATAACTGCAAGGCAGGGATGTTAGTACCTACTGCTGCTGCCGAATGTTGACAAGATTTTCCTTGAAACAGTGCAGGAAATAATAATCTCGGTAGCTCCTGATGGAGTTTAGCGAGCCCGCAAAACAATCGATATCGTTCTTCGACATAACCCACCTCGCGAATCAACCGTTGGTCTTCGTATTCGCTAGTTGAACTCCGACACATTAAGACAACTGCGCGCTACAGTCTCCACCGTATTCATGTTTCGAAGAAACAGCCCAGTATCGGGGAACGGAGAGACGCAATCGTTAAATGACTACTAATTGTCGCTCAGTCTTCTAGGCTCAGGACAGGAACAATTTGGAACATTCGGAAAACTGCGGAAGTGGCTAAACATCGTTTCGCCGGAAGGCACGTGAAGCAGGTATGTCGAACCTACTGACCTCGTTAATCTTAAAATGTTTATTAGCTGATAGGTGCTGCGCTCCATGCCTAAGCACGAAGCGGACATTCTGACCGCAGTGATTACAAGAAGGAAACTCCTTGCCGTACACACAGGTTGCTTCGTGTTGTTTTACGTGACCCGCGTCGTGAACTACACGGTAGATGCCAGATTGAAGTACGATCTGGCCAGGTTTAAACTCATCGCCTGATTTGGGGCTAGACATAGAGCAGAACCGTTCTCCCCTCGGCACGAATTATACTCCGTCACTTTGTGATTACGGCATTAATCGTGACAAACATTGTGGAGAAGTGGAAGGGCGGAGCCGTGCGAAATCTTGTTAAATTAGATAACACGCTGATTAAGGCGCACATGCTCCACCTCGGCGTCTATGCTCGCGTGACCCTCAAGCTCGGTGTTGACCCGTCCTTCGTTAGTCGGGTCGCAACAGGTAAGCGCACGTCACCCACGATTCGGCGCGCAATTGCCGAAGAACTTCGCAAGATATCGGCCCTGCATGGGACAAAGCGAAGTCATCGGTAGATTCCCACTAGTACAGGAGCTTCTACAAATCTAGTCGGCAACCTCCACGCGGGATAGTTGGCGGCGCAAGGACCCAATACGCTCGCCTGCGTTCTTTGCAAGCGACATATTGCTGGGGACTCGTTCCCATGAACGTAGAGTCCTTCATCGCTTCATCTCTGTTTTGGATAATTCGTTAATACGGCCCACTATCTCCTCTCAATTGGATAATCTGACATGCTGGCTACTGTGAAACAGACTAAGATTGTTTGGGTAACCTGCTGTGCTGCCTATAGAGCCATACGCGGCAACCCACCAAGCAAGCTTCAGTATTACGCTCATCGGGAATTTTATCCTTATTGTTTGCCGTGCTGACCCAACCGGTACGTGGTCAAAATTGACCAGCTTTAGGGTTCGCCGAAGCGTAACCTTAATTCAGGCAAAGAAAGGTGGTGTGCTGATGGGCCCGACCGTCCAACAAGTGTCCCATAGAGTTTTGCTGGTGGATGATGACCATGCCGTGCTCGACATGATGAATCAAACGCTCCGAGGCAAGGGTTATGAGGTCGTCGCCGTGGCCAGTGTGAATGAGGCTTTGAAGCAGATTACAACAGCGAGTTTCGACGTTCTTATAACCGATTTGCATATGCCCAATCCGGGAGACGGTTTCACGGTGATCAGCGCAATGCGCCACTCCCAACCGGACGCGTTGACCTTGCTGGTCAGTGGTTATCCAGACGTGCAAAGTGCAATGGCATGCATCCTTCTAGAGGCAGACGAAATAGTCGTGAAACCATTCGATATAAAACTGTTAGCCG
>JBEEGK010000031.1:0-9240 GCA_041166845.1 Acidobacteriaceae bacterium | reverse complement strand
ATTTCTTCTGCATTTCTGCCAGGAGCGGCATCTCGTGCTTGCATGGAACACACCACGTCGCCCAGAAGTTAAGGACAATAATCTTTCCCTTGTAGCTGGTGAGATTTTGAGGGGTCCCGTGCATATCGTGCCACAAAAGCTCCGGGGCGCCCTCTGCCCCGAAGCCACGGGCGGTCGCCAACAGGTAAAAGAACCCTATCGCTATCACTCGTATTCGTTCCATGGATCTCCCCAAAGCAGCAGTGTCAGAACGAACGTGAACAACCAACCAGAATAAGATAGTCGGCAAACGCGGCGTCTCCTGCTCTGCCCTGCATTAGGTCAGGCACACTGCGCTTGCGATTACGCTGCACTGCGACTGGTATATTCAACGACCAAATAGTTTTTCCGCGTTCGTATTGCATTCCAGGCTCAACTGACAACGCGTAGCCCGGCCGCCGGAAGCCTAGACTCCCGCCAATCAGATCCCGCACCTTCACGCCTTCGTAACGCATACCAAACTTCGCTGCCATGCCTCGTATCTTTGGAACCGGATAGGCGATACCGCCATCAGCTAGATATTGATCCGGGATCGACATTGTGGAGGTGAGGGGATTAGGTGGGAACTTCACGCCGGCCAGCGACGCATTAGGAGTTCCGTTCTCTTCCTGTGGCGTTATCAGGTAGGCCCCCGAACCGTAGAGCACGGCCTTTTTCACCCGTTGATAAGCCTCGGTCCCGAGCGAAATGCCCCATCCACCAGCGCCGAGCTGAATGGATTGGTCAACGAACACCCGTTGCGGACCATTGACGGTCTGAACGGTATCGCGCACGTCATCGTTACCGGTGGGAAACACCGTACCGAAGGAAAACGCAATATTGTGACCATTCTCGGCTGGCGGACGGTGCAGCCAAAACTGCGCCGACACCGCGAGGTCGCCAATTCCATTGGCGTGGGTCACCTGGTCAGCGGCGTTGGGGACGTGGAAGAACACATTGAAGAGTTGATGGTCGTATGTGCGCGTGGCATTCATGATGGGCAGGCTTGCCGTCAGGGTCCAGCGCGGATTGATCTTGTAAGTCAGTGAGACATCAAAAAGATTGATGTAATTCACTACCTGCGTTTGCTGGGCTTCGCGCTGCGTCTGCTCTGTGGTGCCAACGAAATGACGGAACGAATGCTGATAGCGGTAACCGGTAGAGATTGACCAATGATGCGCAGAGAGAGGACTCTCGTCTTGCGAGAGCTTCGACTCCTCGGCCTTGGGATCAGATGTACTGCACAACGCGCCAATCACGGGCGCGCTAGATTTTGCGGCCACTCAACCCTGGCCCGCAGCACGCACTGAAACCATGGACAATAAAGTGAAAAGTAAGGCTGTCGCGCGCAGCTCTGACATTTGCATCAATTGCCGACCTCCAAATGAGGGTTGATGTTAGGTGCAAGTAGGCGCACTCACAATAATGTTTTTGCACTACGCAGGCTGGATCCGTGGTGAATTGTCCATGGCGAGTGGCGTACCCCATGTTTGGGAATATCGCCACTACCTTAGCTCGATAACAAGAGCACAGAGTGGTTCGGCTGGGGCAAACTTGCAAACTCCCGGCGTCCTGCCCAGAGAGTAAAGAGTAAGGGGTTTACGATACTTATCAGTTAGGCGAAGCCCTAGAGAAGACAAGGGGACTTTGTTCGGGCAAGACGGTTAAGTCTGATAGTCCCGGTTTTTTGGGCGCGTTGGCTATTCCGTGCCGATGGACCGTCTCTACAGCAAACACCACCTAAATCACTTTACACTTCTTCCCTGAAGAAGCTTTTGGAAAGCCACGAGCTCGCGACCGTAGAAGTGATTCGACACAACTCTCTCATGGCTGCTATAGACCTCCCCAAAAGTTCGCCATTAATAACCGCAGTTCTTCGTGGGGGCGTTTGGATCGCATTCCTAGTTGGGAAACTACTTCGTCGCACTATGCTTCAGACCATAATTTCCAAACGCGCGCGATGACAGGCTCGGAAAAGTCGGGGCGCAATTTGGCTAGGACCAAATGGCGCCCTGTGGAACCAATCGCTTAAACAGAAGTATTGGAGAGGAATTTTGGGCAGGGTTCACTGCCCATTATTTCACAGGGATCAGATCGAACTTACCTGATGATTCGTCGTAAAAAAGCGCGCCTTCTGTCTTGTCTCCGCCGCTCCAGTGTTTGTGGCCGCCAGGAATTCGAATGAAATCTCCCGGGCCGACACGCTTCTCGCCGTCCTCATCTTTGTACAAATATGCTCCTTTGATCACGACGAGCCAGACGTCATTGGTATGAATATGCATTCCAGCGTCGTATCCCGGCTCGAATTTTGTGAGCGTTCCATGAGGGCCTTTGTCCTGATCGCCCCAGAGGCTCGCCATAGAAACGCTTCCGGTCGGAGCCTGCTTGAACTGCGCCTTATCTGCAGGCACGTAGATGACGCTTTTCGTGCTTTTGCTCTTCGCGGCTGTCTGGGCCTGTACGGTACCCGCCGACACGATCATCAAAGCCACCGCACTCCACAAGATCAGTGATTTTTTCATTTGTTTTCCTTCCTTCTTCTCAACGGTCTTTCACAATCCGGCGCTAATTCGAAGCGTCGGAAAAACGGCCCGAAGTTTATGAACTTTATGGTTCCCAGTCAAGGTAATTTTCAGACTGGTCTCCAATGGCCGTTTTCAGACGTTGCTTTCGAACATCGTCGTTCGTCCGCGAGCATTTCTGCGATTACAATCTCCGTTCGGAGGAAACATAATGGCGAAATCGCGAAGGCAGTTTTTGATTGTCACGTCAACTGGATTGATTGGCACAGCGGTAGCGCAGAGCGGCTTCGCGCAAACGCCTGACATGCATACAACGGCGGGCGCGCCTCCTGCGTTCGGTACTGGACCGTTGGTAGGCCCGGAGATTTCCCCTACAACGATAAGCGAAGCCGAAAAACTGGTGCAAATCAATATGTCGGACACTGACGTCGCGATCGCGGCGTCGAGCTGGCGGCCGAACATGGCTGCTCTCTACGAGCGCCGCACCGGGCCGCGCAAGGTTGAACTGGAGACGACGCTCGCTCCGGCGACAAGGTGGAATCCCGCGCTGGCGGATGTGAAGGTAGTGTCGGTGCGTGACCGCTTCGTCCGCAGTGCGGCCGAGCCGGGGCCGCTGCCAGGGAATGATCAAGACATTGCTTATGCGCCCGTGACTAAACTCTCGCGCTGGATCGAGCAGCGCAAGCTTAACTCGACACGGCTCACGCAGATTTACCTCAAGCGACTGCAGCAATTTGATCCCAAGCTGCGATGCGTGATCACTCTGACGGCTGATCACGCGATGGAGCAAGCGAAACGCGCGGACGCGGAAATCGGAGCAGGAAAATACCGTGGACCCCTGCACGGTATTCCATGGGGCGGAAAGGATTTGCTGGATACCGCGGGCATTCCGACGACGTATGGCGCCGAGCCCTATCGAAACCGTGTGCCTAAAGAAGATGCGGCGGTGGTAAAGCGCCTGAACGAGGCAGGTGCGGTGCTAGTCGCAAAGCTGAGTCTGGGCGCGCTGGCACTGAACGATATCTGGTTCGGTGGGCAGACGATGAATCCGTGGCTGCTCGAAGAGGGCTCATCGGGGTCGAGCGCCGGGCCTGGTGCTGCCACCGCTGCCGGGCTCGTCGGATTCTCCATCGGCAGCGAGACCGGAGGCAGCATCGTGAGTCCCTCCATGCGCTGCGGAGTCACAGGGCTGCGTCCGACCTACGGCCGCGTGCCGCGCACCGGAGCGATGACGCTCTGCTGGTCCTTGGATAAGCTGGGAGCGATGACGCGCTCGGTCGAAGATACCTTGCTCGTACTGCAGGCGATTTCTGGTCCGGACGCGGGCGACACCGCCAGCGTGCCGAGCCATCTCGATTTCGAGGCAAACGCCAGCGTGAAGGGTCTGCGCGTTGGCTACTTTCCTAAATGGATGAAGGAATCTCCTGCCACGGATGTAGACCGCGGCGCGCTCAACGCGGTTGAGCAAGCCTGGATGCAGCCGGTGGAAGTCTCAATACCAGATTGGCCATACGATTCGCTCAACCTCATTCTCTTTGCGGAATCTGCCGCGGCCTTCGAAGATTTGACCCTGAGTGGACGCTTGAACGAACTTAAGGCGCAGGTTCCGGATGCCTGGCCGAACATCTTTCGCCAGTCACGCTTTTTATCAGCAGTGGATTTCGTGCAGGCAGACCGCTTCCGGCGCAAGGTCTCCGAAGAGATGGCACGCGTCTTTTCACAGGTTGATCTGCTGCTGGTGCCATCTCTTCGCGATGAAATTCTCGTGATCACCAACTTCACGGGGCATCCATCGCTGAGCCTGCGGGCCGGTTTCGTCGAGGTATCGGAGGCGCGGAGCGACTGGGCGCCAGACCCGAAGCGTCCGCTGCCGAAATTTTCCCCCCCACGGCGAGTGCCGCATGGAGTGACGCTTATCGGACGCCTGTTCGATGAGGGGACGCTAGGAAGCGCAGGGCTGGCGCTGGAGAAAATCTTCAACGTTATGGAGCAGAGGCCCGGAGGTTTTTGAAGGGGCACTGTAGTCCACAAACGCTAATCCACCGTGTACTTATGTGACTGGCAATGCAGGGGTTTCTCGGTAGATACTTGTACCGGCAGAAGTCGGGGTTGCAGACTGACACACAAGTCTGCCGGAAGGGACTGCTGCCTACATCACCATGACCACTCGTCTCGCGCTACCGTCTTTCTTCATCGTCGGTCCTCCGCGTACTGGAACGAGCTGGCTGCATCACGTTTTGAGCAAGTACACGGTGTTGCCCAGGGAAGTCAAAGAGACCCGGTTTTTCGATGTCCATTTTCATCGCGGGATTGCCTGGTACCGTGCGCACTATCCCAAGTCAATCGAAAATAAGAAAGTCGGCGAGATCGCGCCCACGTACTTCGCATCCGCCGAAGTGCGAGCTCGCATTTCAGCTCTTAATCCGCGAGCGAAAATTGTTTGTACGTTTCGAGATCCAGTAGACCGGGTGCTCTCCCTCTATCGTCTTAAACGCGCCTACGGTATGTTTCCCTGGAACTTAGAAGAAGCCATGCGGAAGGACCCTGAGTTAATCGAGTCAAGCAAATATGGCAGCCACCTTAAGGCCTGGCTCTCTGAGTTTGGGGCGGATCGAGTTTTGGCAACTGTTTACGATGATTTGCGGCGTGACCCTCAGCAGTATATGGATGTTTTAGTGGATTTCATCGGCGTCCGCCGATTTCCCCTAACTTCCATTGAGCTGATGCACTCTTCCGATGAGATGACGCTACCCAGAAATTATCAACGCACCAGAATGGGCACGATGGTGGCCGATTGGTTGAAGGCGCACCATTTAGCCAGGGTCGTAAGGAAGGTGAAGCGGTCTCGAATGCTTAAGCTCTTTCTGGGGGGAGGGTCTAACTTTGCGGAGGTGCCCCCAGCAGTAATTCACAAACTCTACGAACAATTCCGTCCGGAAGTAGAAAAGCTTGAAGTTTTACTTGATCGCGACCTTTCCGCATGGAAATCCCCACCTCTAAACGGCTCGGAACAGATGGAGCAGGCGCGGATGAATCGGGGCTTGGCATCGTAGTGGTTTAGGAAATTTGGCCTTGTGTTGTTGGACCCTGAACGCGTGTTCTAACGCGCGCCCAGGGATTTCCAAACAGCCTTCGATAAGACTTTCTCTCAGAATGGGCAAGTGTGCGGATCCGGGGCGTCAATTCGGCGGCTGGCGCCCGTTGGCACGAGTTGGACAGCGATAGTGCTGGCGTCAACGGTGCCCTCATTTCGGATGATATGCACATGGCTACCGCCGTGATCAAGAAAAGCCATCCCTTGTGTGTACACGTGGGGTTTGCAGTCGGGGTCGTCCCCTTCGTAGGCTGTGAGTGTTCCCGCTGTGACCACGATTAGGCTATGACCAGGGTGCGAGTGCCAGCCTGTGCTTCCTCCGGGTTGCCACACGTTGTTTTGTACGTACATGTCCGACACTCCCCTCGTCTTTTGTCTTGACGCCCATACCCTGTTATTCGCCAGAACAATTTGGTTGAAGACATCAATCTCGCCCAACTGGCCCATAGCCAGGGGTGTTGATACGAACGCAGGCGGCGGCGTTGGCGGCGTTGCAACGGCCCGTCTGGCATAGAGTGCGGTGAACACGATGACGGTACTGAGTAATAACATCCAACCGAGCTTCTTTTGCATATTGATCTCCTGATTTTTATTGCGTCGCCGATGGTGACGCTCTGGCTCGGACACAGTCGGCCAGCCTGGCAGGTCTCGTCAAACAGCAATGCGCAGGATCGGAGCCATCCTTCGTCTTGCCGTCGAATGCCGTGCTTTGCCGTCGCTGGATTCAAACGCTACAATCTGTTTCGAGTTCGCGACAAACTCAACCCAATCAGGAGAACGTGATGGGCGAACCGTTCCCAGAGACCCAGTCATCCGTAAAACCGAAAGAAGACCGGCTGGATTCCTGGAAAGAAATTGCAGCCTACCTTAACCGCGATGTTACGACTGTACAGCGTTGGGAGAAGCGCGAAGGAATGCCCGTCCGCCGGCACCAACATGACCGCATGGGGTCCGTGTACGCGTCACGAACAGAATTGGACGCGTGGGTCCGCAGCCGTAATCTTCGACCGGGAGAGAATATCGAGAGCAACTCTCGATCCTCAGAACATCCTCTCCAGCCAGCTCGGCCAGCGATATCGTCGTTTCTAATCAAGCGGAGACTTGTCCTTTCTCTGTTAGCAGTTGCGACCGCGATCGCAGTTGCTCTATGGCTTCAAAGGACGGAGTACTTTTGGAGAAGCCCTATCGCTAATGCGCGATTCCAGACAATCGCGGACTTCGAGGGAGTGGAGCCAGCAGCTGCGATATCTCGCGACGGAAATTTCGTAGCATTTCTGTCGAATCGCGACGGTCAGATGGATGTCTGGGTTACGCAAGTCGGTTCAGGGCAATTTCATAACCTGACTCGCGGGAGCGCACCGGAACTCGTAAACCCTTCGATCCGCACGTTGGGGTTCTCACCCGACGGCGCATTCGTCACGTTCTGGGTCCGCAAGTCGGGTAGCTCGAGCGGAGACATCAGTGTTTGGGCCGTGCCAACGTTGGGCGGGCAGCCCAAACCGTATCTAGAAGGAGTGGCGGAGTTTGATTGGTCGCACGATAGCTCACGGCTCGCATATCACACGCCCGGCCCCGGAGACCCACTGTTCGTGTCAGATGGCAACCGGCGGTCGGGAGATCAGCCTATCTTCACTGCGCCTGCCGGTCTCCACTCTCACTTTCCGTTATGGTCACCCGACGCGGCTTTCATTTACTTCGTTCAAGGATCCCTGCCTGACAAATTGGACGTCTGGCGCATCGCTCCAGCAGGCGGCGCCACTGAACGGATCACATTTCACGATGGGCGCGTAACCTATCCTGTGTTGTTGGGTCGGCGGACGCTTTTGTATCTCGCTGGCGATACTGACGATGCAGGGCCGTTGCTTCATAGCGTAGATGTCCAGCGCCGCATCCCCCATCGGCTGACCGCGGGTCTTGACCGCTACACATCGCTTGCGGCCAGCGCTGACGGGCGCCGCCTCGTTGTAACCCGGGCAACTCCGAAGAGAACCCTTTGGCGGCTGCCGATTTCTGATTCGGTCGCTGAGGCGACCGCTCCAACTCGAATCGCGCTGACGACGGGGACGGGGTTCTCGCCGCGACTGGGAGCAAACTACCTTTTATATGTCTCTGCGAATGGCTCCAGCGAGAGCATCTGGAAAGTCGCCGGCGGAACTGCCACGCAGTTGTGGGATGGCCCGGATGCGCGAATATTCGGCCGCCCGGCAATTTCTCCCGACGGAAAGCAGGTTGCATTCTCAATTCGGCAGCACGGCAAGACGCTTTTGTACGTGATGCATCCTGACGGCACGAATGCGCGTATTGTGACGGATTCGCTGAATCTGCAAGGATCTCCAGCCTGGGCGATCGACGGTCAATCACTCACCACCGCCGTAGAGGATCACGGTGTAACGCATCTGTTCCGTTTGTCGCTGGACGGGCGTTCCTCCACGCTTTTGGTGCACGAATATTCTGTTGATCCCACGTGGGCTCCCGACGGCCGCTTTGTCGTCTATTCCGGCCCCGACATCGGTACCACCTTTTACCTCAAGGGCGCCAAAGTCGACGCCACAGTTCAACCTCTTCCTCCCTTGACCTTGACTCGGGGAGCCCGGCACCTGACTTTCCTGGCAGGAGGGAAGACTTTGGTGTTTCTTCGAGGAGAAATTCAACACAAGAATCTCTGGCGCATTGATTTGGACACCGGCGCAGAGCGGCAGTTGACGAAGGTTCCTCCAGATTTCGACGTTCGCGACTTCGACATCTCACCGGAGGGCCATGAAGTTGTCTTCGAACGTGTTCAGGAACACTCGGATGTGTTGCTACTCGACCTTTCGCGGCCGTAATCTTCCCGACCGGCGCCCGAAGTTTTGTTCGGCCACTGGCCATTGCGATTTCGAGTTCCATTCTTGATGGCCTTACTTACCGCTGTTCCGATTGCGCTCTATTACGCGATCGAGAAACCGATGATTCGTCTAGGAAGCCGCTTGGCCAATCGCTTGTCCAGCGGAGTGCAGCTTCCGGCAGCCGATGCAATCGCTCAATAACCAGAAAGAACTCTGACGGCACTCGTGTCAACGCACTGACAAGGGTGTATACTCCGGCCCGGAATTGCGATTCGATTCCAATGAAGGAGTACAGATGACCCTACAACCAGTTTTTAAGATGTTTGTTTCGTTCACAGCGCTCGCTGTGATCGTTTTGGTTGGGATGACCACCACGTCTCGACGTGGGCAGGCATCCGCTGAAGGAAACGAGGCACTAGAAATTCGGCGAGGTTTTGCGATCGCACCCGTCCCCTTAAATCTTGAAGGAAAGGACCGGAACCTGGTTGGGCTTGGCAGCTACATTGTCAATGCACAGGGTGACTGCAACGGTTGCCACAGCGCCGGCCCGGCGACAGAATTTGCTCCTGGAGGGAATCCATATTTTGGCCAGCCTGCGGTAGTTAACCCTGCAACCTATCTTGGTGGTGGAAGAGATTTCGGTCCGTTCCCGGCGCCGGGCTTCCCAAATATTATTTCGCGCAATTTGACGCCTGACAAAACTGGCCGTGCGGAAGGCGGCCATACGTTCGAAGAGTTCGTTCAAATCATTAGGACGGGGACTGATTTTGATCACCTGCAT
>JBEEGK010000030.1:0-13665 GCA_041166845.1 Acidobacteriaceae bacterium | reverse complement strand
CGTAATATGTTTTCAACTTGGCGCGTCCGGCAAGATCATCCTCCGGAATCGCTGCCATCAACTCTTTCTTCAGGTCTTTGATGAGCGTGTAGCTCTCGGCTTTGGGGTGCTTCTGAGTATCTACGCGATCGGTCAATTCGGCGCCGATTTTCGATTTGAGCTGATCGTAGTAGGCCTGATCGAACTCCGGAGGCGTAACCTTCCGCTTCGGCTTGCCGGCTTTCTCGCGGAGTTGATTGATGGCCGCGCAAATCTTTTTAATTTCCGCGTGACCGAATTCGATCGCGTCCACAACAGTTTCTTCTTTTACTTCCTTAGCGCCGGACTCGATCATCACGATGCCTTCAGCGGTGCCGACGACCATGATGTTGAGGAGGCTGTCCCGCATTTCGCTGTAGGTCGGGTTGACGACAAACGCGCCGTTAACTAATCCCACGCGTACGGCACCGATCGGGCCAAGGAATGGAATATCGGAAATGGTCAGGGCTGCGGAAGCGCCATTGATGGCGGCGACATCGGGATCATTCTCAGTGTCTGCGGAAAGAACAAAAGCTATGACTTGGGTTTCACACTTGAAACCTTCTTCAAACAACGGCCGCACCGGACGGTCAATCTGGCGACTGGTCAGTATTTCGCGCTCGCTCGGGCGCCCTTCGCGCTTGATAAATCCGCCTGGGATGCGTCCGCCAGCGTAGGTGTATTCCCGGTAATCCACTGTCAGGGGGAAAAAATCAATGCCTTCCCTGGGATCGGGGTTGGCGACTGCGGTGGCAAGAACGACGTTGTCTCCGTTGCGGACTACGACAGAGCCGTGGGCCTGTTTGGCTAATTTTCCGGTTTCAAAGGCGAGGCTTTTGCCGCCGGCAAGTTGAACGGTTACTTCCTGTTTCATGAGTTATATCCTTCTGGGCAGGAGGGCACGCAATTGCGATCCTGAAGTTGCACAACGTAGGAGCAGGTGCCAGTAGCGACTACGAACGAGGATCGGAAACACACTTTATGCAAAAGCCCTCATGAATGATTCCCCCTGGCGAGTTTGCCCGTAGCGGTGGTTATCAACGCCACGGAACAATTCCGATGATTTGCGGCGAATAGTTTCACAAACAGAAAACCGCAGTTATTTACGGAGGCCGAGTCTTTGGACGACGGTCTTATAACGCTCGGAATCGTACGTCTTGAGGTAGTCGAGCAAACGACGCCGTTTGCTGACCAGCATGAGAAGACCGCGGCGCGAGCCATGATCTTTCTGGTGTGTTTTGAAGTGCTCCGTCAAATGACCAATGCGCTCGCTCAACAGTGCGATCTGGACTTCCGGGCTGCCGGTATCGGTAGCATGAGTGCCGTACTGATCTATGAGGGATTTCTTTTGCTCTCTGGCTAGCACTTACCTGGTGCACTCCTGTCTCAATTTCAATTTTTCTCTAACGTCAATGAGGGTAACACGTTGTTAAGCAAGGTGTAAAGGTTGCCCCAGAAACAATTGGCAAAGGCGGCGAAATAGGCATCTAATTCCAATATAATAAGCCGTTATGCGTACCCGTTGCAGCAAATGCGATTACGAAAACGACTCTCAGTATCACTACTGCGGAATGTGTGGAGAGTTGCTGCCGGAGACGGTATCTAACCCTGCTCCGAAGCCGGTGCGCGCCGACATATCAGGTGGGTCGCCTCGCGGTGAAGCGAGAACTCTACTTAAGAAATACTCGGCGGTAGACGATCGGACTCCGATCGAAGGCAGAGCATCTACATTCACAGAACCAGGACTTGCGCCAGCTCCCAGACCAGTCTCAGCAGTGAATAAAGCGTCCTCTGTTGTTGAGTCTAAGCAAAATCTCCCCGCAGAGGCAAAGTCTGCTCCAACGTCGGGGTTTATAGGCTTGGGGCTAGCATCCTCTCGGGAATCGGAGTCAGTTCCGGAAAGTAATCGTACGGTTGCGGAACGCCCGGTCGAGGAAAAAAAATCTGTTGTTCCTCTTTACGATCCGCCTACTCACACGGATTCGGCCAAGTTCGAGACGGAGTCGCGGCTCGACGATAATCAGGCCCGGACTGTGAGCGGTCCGTCCTTTCTTGGGTTATCGAATGAGCCGACTAGCGATAATTTTCAATATCTGCTGGAGGACCCGGAAGGCGATTCTCATCGCGGGAGATATCTCGTTCTATTCCTGCTGGTTGCTATCGGACTAGGTCTGGGCTGGCAGTGGAAGCATGGGGCCTTCCCTTTTACTGGACTAGGGACTCAAACCGCTACGAATGGATCGCCGACGAGTCCTTCCTCCTCGGGAAACATGTCGGCGTCCCCTTCGGAAGTTGCTCCTGCGATGTCGAATGACAGGGAAGCGGTTCCTCATCCGAGAACCGGTGTGGGCGAACCTTCTCGCCCTGAAACGAAAACTGCGGAATCGAAACCAGGAAACTCTCGTGTCCCTACGCCCACTGATCAGGAGATAGGCTCGTCCATGCCGCCCGCCTCCGAGCCTAAGGCAGAGCCTGCTCAAGATAAGCCAGAAGCTGCGCAGCAGAAGAAGCCTGCCAAGGCCGAAGTGGCGGATGCAACTCCGCCACCAGCGCAGAAAGCCGCTCCCGAGAAACCCACGGAAAAGCCGGTCGCCAGCCGCGAACCTCAGCCGAAAGTGACTCCTGCATCGCGAACCGTGGTAGAGGGTCCCAGACGGTCGGCCGCATCTTCACAAGACGACGCGCTGGCGGCAGACGGCGAAAAATATCTCTACGGACGCGGTGTTCCGCAAAACTGCAATCGTGCTCAAAGGGACTTGTTGACTGCAGGCCAGGGCACGAGCGCCAAGGCTCAGAGCATGCTAGGCGCTATGTACGCCACTGGACACTGCGCCACACGCAATTTGCCCACGGCATATCGCTGGTTCGCGAAATCATTGCGCACCGATCCTTCGAACACCCGCCTGTCTCGTAATCTGGAAATTCTGTGGAACCAGATGACGCCGGATGAAAAGCAGATCGCGTTGCAAAGTGGCCGCTAGTATAGTTGCGATCTGCAAGGCGCTTCGCATGTTTCAAAACCAAAACCTTGTCCAAGATAAATTTAGCTGCTGAGGTCTTCCCCTCGTGGAGCTGCGGTGAT
The DNA here is from genome assembly GCA_041166845.1 of Acidobacteriaceae bacterium. Classification (GTDB taxonomy): domain Bacteria; phylum Acidobacteriota; class Terriglobia; order Terriglobales; family Acidobacteriaceae; genus JALYIM01. The sequence continues at coordinate 10,565 of JBEEGK010000030.1, read as the reverse complement.
GTCGGGAGCGGGTGAGTAGGACTGGTTCTGGCGAGTGCGTAAATCCCAATGCACCGAGTTCATCTTCGCTATAGGGTTCCCTCGGCTTCGCTCGGGATGACAACATTTTGTGCGTAAAAAATCTTCAGGCTTCTTCGCTTTCTTTTAGTTTTGCGATCACGCTTAAATCTTCCAACGTCGTGGTATCGCCTTTCACTTCTCCTCCATTGGCAAGCTCGCGTAGCAGGCGTCGCATGATTTTCCCGCTGCGAGTTTTTGGAAGCGAGTCGGTGAAGCGAATGTCATCCGGACGCGCGAGCGCGCCGATTTCTTTTACTACCCAGCGGCGTAATTCTTCTTTCAGCTCTGGCGTCGGTTTCTGGCCGTGATCCAAGGAAACAAAAGCCGAGATCGCCTGTCCCTTTAATTCGTCGGGACGTCCCACCACCGCTGCCTCCGCCACTGCAGGGTGCGCGACCAAAGCTGACTCCACTTCCATCGTGCTGAGCCTGTGGCCGGATACGTTGATCACGTCGTCCACGCGGCCCATGATCCAGAAATAGCCGTCTTTATCTTTGCGGGCTCCGTCTCCGGTGAAATATGCGCCCGGGATCTGCGACCAATATTGCTGCACATATCTGTCGGGATCGCCGTGGATGGTGCGCAACATCCCCGGCCACGGCTTTCGAATGACCAGCAGCCCCCCCGAACCCGCGGGGACGGGCTTCCCTTCTTTGTCCACAACTTCAGGCACTATGCCTGGGAATGGACGAGTCGCGGACCCAGGTTTGGCAGCGATTGCGCCGGGGATGGGCGCGATCATGATGTGCCCAGTTTCGGTCTGCCACCAGGTATCAACAATTGGACAGCGATTGTGACCGATGACGTCGCGATACCACATCCAAGCCTCGGGGTTGATGGGCTCGCCGACAGTTCCGAGCAGACGCAGGCTGTCGAGTTTATGTTTTCGCGGCCATTGCTCTCCCCACTTCACGAATGTCCGGATCGCGGTCGGGGCGGTATAGAAGACGCTTACTTGATGGCGGTCAATGATTTTCCAGAAACGATCTTGCTCGGGAAAATTCGGTGCTCCTTCGTACATCACTGTGGTGGCGCCGTTCAGCAAGGGACCATAAACGATGTAACTGTGGCCTGTGACCCATCCGATGTCGGCCGTACACCAGTATGTGTCTTCTTCTTTGAGATCGAAGACCCATTTCGTGGTTATGTAAGCACCGACCGCGTAGCCTCCAGTGGTGTGGACGACGCCTTTCGGCTTTCCCGTAGTGCCGGAGGTGTAAAGAATATAGAGAGGATGCTCGGCATCGAGCGGCTCGGCGGGGCATTCTGCCGGAGCAGCGGCCATTAATTCATGCCACCAGTGGTCGCGTCCCGCGTGCATGTTAATGGGAGTTCCCGTTCGCTGGTAGACGACGGTGTGCTTAACCGAAGGGCACGACTTCAGTGCTTCCTCAACGGCCCAAAACAAATTGACTTCTGCGCCGCGGCGAAACGATCCGTCTTGAGTGATCACAACTATAGCCTGCGAGTCGTGAATTCGATCTATCAGGGCCTGCGCTGAGAATCCCCCAAAGACTACGGTATGAGTTGCTCCTATGCGCGCACATGCGAGCATAGCGATGGGAAGTTCCGGGGTCATGCCCATATATATTGCTACGCGGTCGCCCTTCTTCACGCCCAGCGACTTAAGCACTTTCGCGAATTTTTGTACCTGATGATGGAGTTGCTGATAAGTCAGTGTGCGGACTTCGCCGGGCTCACTCTCCCAGATCAACGCTGCCTTGTTTTTGCGCCAGCTCTTTACGTGGCGGTCGAGGCAGTTGTAAGAAAGATTCACTTGTCCGCCGACGAACCACTTTGCCCAGGGACAATTCCATTCCAAAACTTTGTCCCATGGCTTGAACCAGTGGAGCTCTTTGGCGATTCCGCCCCAGAATTTCTCCGGATCTTCTAGCGACTCACGATAGACACGCTCGTAATCTTCCAGACTCTTGATGTGCGCACGTTGCGCGAATTCTAGGGGACACTCGAATTTGCGGTCTTCCTGAAGAATGGAATCTATGTTGCTTGAGGTTTCGGGGGCCTTATCCGCCAACGGGATATCTCCTTTTAGACTGGTTCTACAGAATACTGGAGGGAATGGTAATGAGCAGACTAGTGGATGTCGAGAAATTTATGGCGATCTTTGTCTGATGGCATCATGCAAAGCTCGTGCCGGCCGAACATTCTGTAGCGATTACGTGCAATCAAACTGTAACCCCAATCGCGCAGGAACTTCGGGACGACGCGAAGAGCGACCGAGACGAAACGCCACCACCCACTCAGTTCGCGCAGGATCGCAATTGCGGCGTCCAATCTGGATAGCAACCGATCAGAGGGAGCGGACAATTCGACATACATAGTATCCGCGCTTTGCGGATCGATTTCGTGTTCCCTGAGAATTCTGGCTGCCGTTTCGCTTTGTAAGGGAAGCAGGCGGAAGCGATCAGCATGGTCGTGAGCGATAACGAATTTCACCAGGCCATTACACAAGCCGCACTTTCCGTCGTAAAGAATAATGAGGTACTTGCTGTGAGCAGCAGCAACTGAGGGGCCACCCGGCAGGCGACGGGCGGTGGCTTCGTCAACGCGTGAAAGCGTCAATGTCGCCTCTTAACAAAAGATAAGTTCCTGCGTTCTGCGCAGGGGTCGCTCGGAAAAATTCCGCAACAAAAAAGCCTGCCGCCAGCGATTCCGAGAAGGACCACCGCGTAGCCGCTCGCCAATCGTTGGCGGCGTCCATGTTTTCCATTTCCAAAGTGGAAATATTATTCGGAATTTGAATCTCGACCTTCTGTTTAGACAGCGCCGATAATAAATTCCCGCGCTTGGCCCTGCCATCTTTGCCCGACGAGACCAGCGGCTCAACATCATTGAGAGAGGCCCAACTTTCATTTCGGGTGCTTGCCCCCTTGACTCTCTTCTCTACCCGTCCACTCGATATCGGCCACCGCACCCACAAACGGTCGGTGCCGGTTCTATGCAGTGCACTGGAAGTTTCGGGACCATAGAAATTTATCCGATAGCTGTCAGAAACAACTCCGAGCTTACTGAAATTGAAATGAGCATTCATGCTCTGAAGAGGATCGAACGTCCATGTCATGTCCGTGATACGAAAGTCGCCAACACGAAAATCTTTGAGGGCATGCTCCCGCTGAGCCAGCTTCAACTTATAGCCTAGGTCCTGATCGCGATAGGGGTGCCGGACCGCCAACATGTGGGAGTGAAGTTTTAAGTTTCCATCTTCCATGCTGGGAAAGGCGTACGCAAAACCGGCGAGCTCGTCGCCATCGAAAGCCCCAATCCACATGTGTCCAGCAGCTTTCGAGGCGATGGTCGCGGTCAAAGGAAATAGGTCAGCGTCGGACAATCCCCAAACTTCACGCTCCACCGCAGCCACTTTTTTTAGGTCGTCTATGGTTTGCAGATCGCGGATGATCACTGTGGCTTAATTCTACGATTCGCGGCCACCTTCGAACAGCGCGGTAAGCCCCGCTATCGTTGCTTCTTACTTTTAGCGTTTAGTGTCGATTTTTGGAAGTTCACCCCTGAGGGACCGTTACCTTCGTTACTTGCAGCGAAGGTTACCTTCGATCACACTACTGCGAAAGTCCGAGCAAAGTTGGTCATGGATGCGTCGAACAGCGAAATGTTTTTTGATGCTGCTACTGGCAGCTCTCGCGCCACTGGCATTGGCGCAAGGCTCCTACCAAGTTGTAGCCGTTTCTAAATCCGGAACCGTTGCTGGAACTGTGAAGTGGTCTGGGCCAGCGCCCCGTCTGCTGGAGTTTCCAATCACTAAGGATGCGCAAGTTTGCGACCCGACCTCGCACAAGAAAGTGGATCTGGAGCGTTTGCTTATCGGTCCTCAGGGCGGAGTGGCGAACACCATCGTTTACCTTAAGGACGTAACCAGCGGGAAAGCCATGGACATTCCCCAGCCGCGACGTTTTCTGGATCAAAAGCAGTGCCGCTACGAACCCCATATTCTGCTGGTACCTCAGAATGCTGACCTTCAGATGAAAAGTTCAGATGCAGTCCTGCATACCGTCCATATGGATGGTGCCGCGACTTTCAATCTGCCGTTTCCCTTCACCAATCAAGTTACCTCCCGTAGCCTGTCATCGCCGGGATTAATCAACCTGAAGTGTAATGGCGGGCACGTTTGGATGAATGCAGAAGTCATGGTGGTTCCCCATCCTTACTACGTCGTAACTGACAAAAGCGGCAGGTTCGAGCTCACGGGAGTACCGCCCGGCGAGTACGAAATTGTGGCCTGGCATGAAGGATGGACGGTCACCGGTCAGCAACACGCGATTGACGTACTCACTCAGCTCAAGGTAGAGCGGCCACTGTTTTCCGAGCCGAAAATCTGGACGAAAAAAGTCGCGGTCCAAGCAGAGCAGGTTGCTACCGTTAACTTCGCCATTTCTGAGAAACAGTGCCCACTTGTTGGCGGACGTCGCACGCAAAATCTGATCGTTCGTCCGCGTGGCCTCGGCATGGCTTCTCAGTTCCAATGCTTCTGGTCCGGCCAAACTTCTTGCAGCGGTCTTTTCAGTCCTCGGCAAAAGTAGATTCGATCATTCTCTTCAGCCATTCCCCAAGGATGAAAGTGTGTGGCGACCTCCTGCACTGAGTCACAAATCTCGCCGAGGTATCTGGCGCTGTACTGAAGAGTGATGACATTCTCAGGAGTAGTGCCGTGCGTCCCCCAATAATAGTAAGTCTGGTGGCCGCTAATGGCCGGCGGCAGTTGATATTTTGGACCGAAGAGATCAATGGCCCCAGCCTCCCCGTAGTTTCCGGCGACTATCGCAGTTTTCGATCGCGTCTCTGGTGGCAGCGAGTTGTACACGGTCGCGACCTGGGCAACAAGTTCCGGCCAGCCAAACTGGTCCGCGAAAACCTGCGGCAGAAGGCTTTTATGGTGCACTTCCTGCTTGGCCGGCTTGAATCCGATTCTTGAAGCGTAGGCGATGTAGTTATCCGGCGAAAAGAGCGGCAACACCAGCGGCGCGATGAGCGTGCTCGTCCCCAGGATGACGCATATGATTACTGCCTCCGGCCACAGTTTTTCCGCGCTGAAGTTCCAGCTTCTTAACGCCTGCTCAGTTGCCACAGCGCCTGCTGCGAGCGCCATGGGGTAAATCGGCGCGAGATAATAGTCCTTACCGTGCAACACCATCATCATTGCGAAGAACGAAACGAAGATCCACCCTAAAGGGCGATACTTTGTTCCCTTTCCCACCAGCAAAAACCAGAGGCCGCCCAGCCAGACGGGAAAGACAATCGGATTCATGATTAAAATTTGCTGCGCAATAAATTTGAAGGGTGGAAGGACTACATTTTTCCCGCTAACGCGCACATTATGTAGATCCTCCAGCGTGGGGAAAGAATGTTGAACTTGCCAGAGCAGATTTGGCAGAAATATCAGGATGGCGATGAGCGCGCCTATCCAAATCCAGCGCTTGGCAAATTCACCGCGCAGTCTCGTCAATAACAAGCCAAGGACCACCGCGAGCCCGAAAAATGCGGTGGAATGTTTATTCATCAAGCCCACTCCCGCAAAAAGTCCGAACCAAGCCCATAGGCGGGAGTTCCCGGTTTGTATTATGCGGACCAGCAGGTAGATAGAACTCATCCAAAGGACGGGTTCCAGCGCATTCATGGTCATAATGCTGTCCAGCGCGAGATAGATCGGAACCACCAGCGCGCACAGGCCAGCAAGTCCTTGGGCGAAACGGTCGCCGCCCATCCGCCAGGCAATCAGCATAGTAAGCACTACGACTAACGCACCCTCGATCGCAGGAATCAGTCGGAGAACGCGTAAAGAGCCGCCCAACATCAGCGCCATGCGCGCCACTAGACCAATCAGTGGCGCATGGTCTACGTAGCCCCAAGCGAGATGGCGCCCGCAATCCAGGTAATAAAGCTCGTCTCGAAAGTATCCGTAACGGCCGCTCAGCAATAAATGCAGGAGCAACTTCGCTCCCGCAATGAGGACGATGAAACCGACGGCTGGGGCATTGGCGTGGTCTAAAAGCGGCGCTGTCGTGCTGCTTGATGTAACAGGTTTCGCTGGCGTGATTTGAAGGCACATAGGGTGAAAATGCTAGGAAATAGGCTTCGATTTTCGCCGTTCCGTCCACTTTTTTCAACGCGTCATGCGTGTTAGGAAGAGTCGCCCCGGAACCCCGACTCGATAGTGCTATTCCTTGCGTAACGTGCGCCGTACCACCTCCGGTTCTACGCTTAAGGGAGCGGCAGTTGAAGGAGTGCATATTCTCACCACCGAAACCGTTAAGACAAATAAGAATTCGTCCGCTCGCGCTTTCATTCACAGCCTCAATATTTTGGTGAAATACGTCCGGCTGTATGGGTTGGAGCACAAGCGTACTTTCGCGCAATTCGACATTACGTGGACGGAATTGCAACTCGGACTTCCGCGCGGAGGCGAGGGCGGGCTCCTGCTTGGGGTTGCGAACAATCAGCTTCTTCTCGACGGCGTAGCCTTAGAAACTGGCCAAGCGGAAAGCAGCTTCGCGCACCTATTGACCAGCGCCGGTTTGGCCAGCATCCACTTCTCAAGCGCGGTTACACGCGAGGACTTTTCAAAATTGGTGCGCGCCTTCGCCCTCGCTGGGTCAAGAGCCCGCGATCTGGTATCGCAGATCAAAGACATCTTCGGGGATAGCAAGCAGGCAACCATAAGAATTAATGAGGTGAAGTTTATTGCCTCCGATCCCGCAAACGGCGAGGTTTCAATTGCCGCGCAACTGACCGCGCAAGCGCTGGGTCCTGAATTTAAGCACTGGCTAAACGATCCCCAAAAATTGCTGCAATTGATTGCCGCTGCTGAAGGCGCGCGCAGCGGCGGCGGGCCGCGGAATGATTCGTCAGGCAGCAATCCGAGTTTTTCCCCTGGTACGAGCGCAGGGTCTTTGAACAAAGATGGCACGACCCGTCCCAAGATCCAGACCTGGAGTGCGGGCGTAGTTCCCCTTCAGGAAGAGGAAGTTGTGCAAGCGATCCGGCTGCTCACCAGGTTTGGCGAGGCCAGCAAGGACAAATCGGCAAAGCCCGGAACTGTCTCACATAAACTGAACGATGAACTAAGCAAGACGGACGAGAATACCAAAGTCAATCTACAGCAATTACTCGAAAATCTCGCCGCTACGGTCCCTTCCCAGCAGAACGATACTCCCCTGTTGATGAAAGCTGCGGAACATCTCGCGATTCGATTTGCCCTGGAACGTTTTCGAAAAGGCGACGTGAAAGTAGACGCCGTGCACCAGATGCTGGAGCAGATGAGCAAGCAGATGGACGCGCTTCGCGGGGTCTTGCAGGTGCAAGAAGAGAAGATGAGCAAGGCAGGGATCCTCGTGGAATCTCACGCGGACATTCTCGACCGTATGTTCTGGGCTGAAGTGCCCGACTCCGGGAAAAAGAGCGTTCTGATGTCCGACGAGGCCGCGTGCGTGCCGGCGCGTAACGTCAGGCAGTTCGTGGAACTTCTTCTGGCTTCCGGTGACACGGAAAGCGCGAGCTCGATCCTGCGAAATTACTTTGGCTGCCTGGACGCGGGTGAAGCGGCGCCACGGCGCAAAACAGCCACAGGACTAAGCCAACTTGCTGACCTGTTCGCTGCTCTGGGCGCGGACTTGCTGGGGCCCACTATCCGAAAAGTAGGCGAGACTCTGGGAAACGAATCCGACCCCGAGCTCCAAAGCCTGCTCAATGCTGCATTTGTGCGACTGAGCGCGGAGGCTTGCAACCGTAGATTATACGGCGCGTTAATTGACGTATGCAGTGCGATGGACTCTCTGGCTGAAAAGCGTCCGGTGCTCGCCGCGGAATTGCGCCCTCGCGTTGGTGTGGACAACCGTTTGCCCGAGTTCATTGAAGAGGCCATGTGTGCTTCCCAAATCCCTCGGGACCTGCTTCTGGTTCTCCGCAGCAGTTCGCAAGTGGCCACGGAGCATCTCGCGGACCGCTTCTTCCGCTGCATGCGTCGCGATGAATGCGACCGTGTGGTGGAAATCACGAAAGAGCTCGGAGCCGCGGGATTGCATCAACTTCGGGAAATGTTGCGGGTGGGTCCGGACCAGCAGGCGACCGCGGTGGTTGGATTGTTGAGCCGTCTTGATGTCCCAACTTTACTGGAGTTGTTGCCGCAGCGTCTTCCTGCACTCAACCGCTTTTATCAGGATGTGGTCGTGCGCCAGATCGCTTACGGATCAGCGCCAGACCGGGGCCGAACGTTGCTGGAACTTATCGAATTTATGGACCCTCTAGTCGTCCCTCAAGCGCTCGACGAAATCGGTATGAGCGGCGACCACACTGCGGCTCCTCCCCTGATTGTGATGGCTCAGGCGGGGGACACCGATGGACGTTCTCCGCTGCTACAGGTGAAAGCGGTAGAGTCGCTGGGACGGCTTCGAGTGCTGGATTGCGTGCCCGTGCTTCGCAACCTGCTGGAAACGAAAAAGAGATGGAAGTGGGCACACCATCGGGAGCTGCGTATTGCCGCCGCACAGGCGCTGGCAAAAATTGACCCGAGTTATCGAGGGAACACGATCGCTAACAACGGCCTGGATGCGAGTGAACTGGCACTGGACCCGTTGGATTCCGCCCCGGCGTGTCCGTGGGTGAGGCAAAGACGCTACGAACGGACGGCCCTACCCAAGCCATTGGCTGGGACTATCAGCAGCTCGTGGGGAAAATCCCGTATCGCGCTTCGCGAATTGAGCATAGGCGGAGGCATGGGTACGAAGAATGACAACCTGCGCGTGGGATCGGAAGCTAACCTGGAAATTGCGGTTGGCATGAAACATATTCGCGCACAGGTCTTGTTGCGCCGCGCTCGAGTAGATGAAGTCGGTTTTGAAATCGTGAACATCGACCTGGAAAGTCGCTATCGCCTGCGACGACTGATTCTGGAGTCGGCGAGCAAGGGACAGCAAGGCTCGGGCGCCGAGGAATGGGTGCAGAGGAAGCTGTAAAAAGCCCCTCCCGATGACGAGAGAGGCTGTTGGCCTGAAAATAAGAGCTCAGTAGCTAGCGAGCTACTTCACTTTCGCGAAGATGATCACGAATGTGTAGAGCGCCAGCGATTCGATTAGGGCCAGTCCAAGAATCAGCGCGAACTGAATTGCCCCTCGAGCGGCCGGATTCCGTGCTAGACCTTCCGCAGCGCCTGCAGTAGCTCTGCCCTGCGCGATGCCGCAACCCGCCGAGGCAATCGCCATCGAAAGTCCGGCGCTAATTGCTACCCAGTTAACTCCACTTCCCGATTCTCCGCCCTGTGCGAACGCGGGTACCGCGAAGCACATTGCTGAGAGGGCCATGAACAAATAACTCAGTTGTCGCATTTGTGTTTTCTCCTGTTATGAATTGCCGCAGTGGGTGGTTGACGTTCACCGTGCTGACGTCCTCACGCTGTCGACGCTTTTAGCGCCTGTACTCCCGATCCTGACGAGAAACATTAAGAATCAAGGGGTTCAAGTACCAAAATTCTGCGGGACTGAATGCTGCCAGTCCGAATATTTTTAGTGCTCCTCGGAAACCGCGCCCGCTAGATAGACCATAGTAAGTAGCACGAAGATGTAGGCCTGCAGAAGCGCTACTCCGATATGCAATCCGAGAAAAATTACGGGGATCCCAATCGGCACCAGCGATAGGAACACGAGCGTCACCATGTCTCCAGCAAACATGTTGGCGTAGAGACGAATCGTCAGCGACATGACGCGGGCAAGGTGACTAATGATTTCAATTGGGATCATCAGCCACGAAAGCCACCACATTGGCCCCATAAACTGTTTCAGATAACTGATCCCGTGTTTCCGGAAACCTTGGACCTGGTAGTACACGAAGGCACACAACGCACATCCCAAAGGAACAACGGGCGAGGCTGTCGGAGATTCGAAGCCGGGTATCAATCCCAGAAAATTTGAGATCAGGATGAAAAACATCAACACCATCAGAAAAGGGATAAAGCCTTCGCTGTGATGTCCGATGACTTCTTCGCTCTGACCTTGGACGAATCCGTGCAGTCCCTCGAAGACATGCTGCAGCCCGCCAGGGTTTTCCACTGAAAGTTGCGCCCGCACCGCCAGAAATAACAGCAATAGGAAGCCCAGAACCAGCACTTCCATGGCAACCGCATTCGTTACAGGAGCTTGGGGGTAGGTTGGTTCAACGTGTAGCGCCCGCAGCAGCGCAGTAACCGGGCTGGCGAGGAAGCGGTTCAGGATCTCGGTAAACCAGAGTTGCTCGGGCATGAAAGTAAATTGTCACTCGCTGCTTCGGCTGTTGCGATTCATCAACAGGGCTTTTTCGTTATTTATGCGCCGCGCGCCAGCACTGCATAAGTCTCATACAGTGCTTCGCAAATAATGGCCGCAACCGGCACAAACAGGCCCGCAAAAAGCCCGTTCAGACTCTGCGGAGAAACACTCAATATAACATAGGCAGCGATGGCCATCAAAACGTAGCGCAGAAGAAACCGAATGATCACGCCAGCG
>JBEEGK010000029.1:0-4950 GCA_041166845.1 Acidobacteriaceae bacterium | reverse complement strand
GGTTGGCGCGGGCGCGACAGTGATGTGATCGGACGTCGCATCCACAGTCTCAGTATTCACGTCGCTGGACTCCGCCTGTAACTCCAACTGCGGCTGAGTCTTCGAAACGGAGCTCGCTGTGCCAGGTGCCGGTTTACTGGTGCCGAAACTTGCAGGCGTAGTGGTCCCAGGAACCGTCGAAACATCAGACTGGATCGAAGAGACCGAGGACGGCGTCGAATTTGCGGGCGTATCGGAATGGAATTTCGTCCAGCCAAAATATCCCGCCGCTGCCAGGGTAAGTAAAGCCACTGCAATCAACATCGGTGTTTTGCTGCCCTGTGTTTCCGATGATTGTGCAAAAATCGTTGGCGATCCCATCGCGTTGTCTCTGGCAGGAGTGGCGACGAGAGACGGTGAGCCGTACGAGTCCGCACTTGCTGATCCGGGGCGCTCTTTTGTCTCGCTGCTGATTGACGCCGTGAACTTTTGTTTGGAGCTGCTATCGGTCTCGATCCGCTTGTTTTCTTTCGCGGGAGCTGCGGCGCTGGCGGCGCCTCCGGATGAGAAGTTACTGGTGCTGCGAAGAGTTGCGGTTTTGTTCACACCCTTCACTGGATTGTTTGCAGTGGTTGCTTCAGGCTTCTCAACCGCCTCCGCTGCGCGTTGCAGTGCCATAGCCATTGGGCTCGCCGATGATTTCGAAACCGGCTGCCACGGAAATTCCTTTCCGAGGCTGGTTGCGTGTCCCATAGTCTCGGAGTGGTCTGATTCGAACGAAGGGGGCGCACTCGCGGATTCTGCGGCGTGACTATCAGCCGTCATCGCGGTCTCTTCGTTTTTGTTTTTGTGAGCGTCCGATTGAGTCTTTGTAGACGCGAGCGTCTTCGTTTCCGCTACGGCTGCCGCCGCGCTGAACGCGTGCTTCGTGGAGGCAATTAGCGGAACGGAAGTGGTGCTGACTGCGGCAGCGAGTGCACGGTCGAGATTACTTTTAGTTGCAACAGTCGCAGACGCGTCCGCCGTTGCCGCTTGTGGTGCTTTGCTGGAATCGGCTTTCCGCAGCAACCCGCGCGCGACGCGCAAAGTGCCTTTTGATTGTTCTACATTGATCGGCTTCGTGAGTACCAGATTTGCCCCGATACGGAATGCTTTTGCTACCCCAGCCTGGCCTTCGACCACTGCTACTGCCAGCGAACTCTGATTTGATCCCGAGCTGCGCGCGGTCTTGAAAAGCAGGCTTGCGTTCTGCTCGTTGTCGCAATCCACTACTATCGCGTCAAAATGTTGCGCCATGAGCTTTTTTACCGCGGCGAACGGATCATTGCAGGGCTCAACATTGAACTCCAGCTCTTCAAGGACCTGGGTGGTAACGCGAGCGGTTTTTTCGTCTGGGCAGAACAGCAAAGCTTGGTAACTCATAGCAGCATCGTAGGTACAGCCGTGCGCACCATCAAGTTACCGAGGTAATTTTGCGGAGTCGCGATCGACGCTCTAGGCGGAGTGCTGGGAACAAGTTGTTGAATCGGAACCAGCAAACAAAAGAAAAACGATTAATTTCGTAACGTCTTGCCGGTTTTAAGCGTGTATTGAATTCTTTCTCTCGTTTTGGCTTCGCCGCACAGGGACTTGAACGCTTCGCGTTCGAGATCGAGAAGGTATTGCTCGCTCACCGGAGTTCCCGGTGTAACATTTCCGCCGCACAATACCTCCGCGACTTTGGTTCCCAACTTCACCTCGTACTCGGTGATGTAGCCGCCTTGCCGCATGAGATGGACTCCCATCTTCAACATCGCCAGGACGTTTTCACCCGGCGCTGGAATGTCTTCGCGCGGCTGTGGAGCTGCATACTCGGCGCGCACCATTTCGAGGGCCCGCGCCTTCGCATCGGAGGGTACGCGGTCGCGATTCATAGTGATGCGGTCTGCCTGCTTTAGAAAACCGAGCCCGCGTGCTTCTTGCGCGGATGTTGCAACTTTCGCTGTTGCGATAGTTTCAAAAACCTTCTTCATCGCTTCCATCAGCTCGACAGATTCTCCGCGGCCCCCTGGACGGATAGAACTCGCGCTATCCACTGCGCGCAGCAACATTTCCTTGCACCCACCGGCGCCAGGGAGAAGCCCGACCCCAACTTCCACTAATCCCATGTAGAGTTCCGCATGCGGTTGCAGCGCCGGAGCATGAAGCGAAATTTCAGTTCCTCCGCCAAGAGTGAGCCCGAAGGGCGCGATCACCACTGGTTTTGGAGAAAACTTGACCGCTTGAGTCATTCCCTGGAAGTTGCGGATCGCGAGATCAACGTCGTCCCATTCTTCATCCTGAATGGACATCAGCAGCAGCATCAAATTCGCGCCCACGGAAAAATTTGCGGCGTCGTTGGTGATTACGAAAGCATCAAAATTGTCGCCCGTTCCCGGGGATTTTAAAGTCTGGGAAATGAGCTGCACGATGTCCGTGCCTATCGTGTTCATTTTTGAATGAAATTCGATGCAAGCTACACCATCTCCCAGGTCCACGACAGAGGCTCCGGAGTTCTTCTTCACGACTCCGTTTGATTTCTTCGCAGCCGTGACCGACCACACACCATCAGGTGTATTCACGGGCTTGGAGTTTGCGCTCCGCAGGTCAAAGTAAGAACGTGAGGACGAAGATTTCGGGTCGTCTTCGTACCAGGATGTTCGTCCAGCCTGAAGCAATTTCTCGACATTCGCGGCAATCGGACGGCCCTCGGCCCTCATTCGCTCAACCGTTGCACTCACACCCGCCGCATCCCACAGTTCGAACGGCCCCATCTCCCAGTTAAATCCCAGCCGCATCGCTCGATCAATTTCCACGATCGAATCGGAGATTTCGGGAATTCGATTTGCACAATAAGTCCACAACTCCGAGAGCGCGGCCCAGAGGAACGAACCTGCTTTTCCCGTTTTCTGAGCGCTGGCAGGCGATGCTGCTGACTTTCCAATGCGGGATGGCAGCCCCAGCAGCATACGCAAGCGCGTGCCAGTGTCCTCGACATTCCTGGCCATCTCGAGTTCGGCGAACTTCGGCTTTTGGCGAGGACGGTATTCCAGAGTCTTCCAATCAATTGCTAACCGTTCGTCCTCCTTGCCCTCGCCCCCCGAGACTTTTTTGTAGAAACCGCCCTTTGTTTTGTCTCCCAGCCACTGGCGCTGCAACATCTGTGTGAAAGAATCCGGAGGCTTCAAATCGCTGCGTTCATCGGTGACGTTCTGAGTCATGTTGGAAACAACGTGTCCCAAAATGTCGAGGCCCACCATGTCGATCGTGCGGAAGGTGGCAGACTTGGGCCATCCCAGGAGTTGCCCAGTGAGCGCGTCGACTTCTTCGATTGTGAAATCCATTTCCTGCATCAACCGCATGACGTTAAGTACGGAAAAGGTGCCGATGCGATTGCCGATAAAGTTGGGAGTGTCCTTGGCATAGACGATTCCTTTACCCAGATGCACGTCGCCGAAATGTGCGACTGCATCCATCGCAGCTTTATCAGTTTCGGGCGTGGGGATAAGCTCGAGCAGCCTCATGTAGCGAGGCGGATTGAAAAAATGTGTACCGAACCAGTGGCGGCGAAAATCTTCCGAAAACCCCTCTGCAATTTTGCCTACTGGCAGGCCGCTCGTGTTGGTGGTGACGAGAGTGCCCGGCTTGCGGACGGCCTCAACCTTCTTCAGCAGGCTTCGCTTGATGTCAAGATTTTCTACAATCGCTTCGATAATCCAGTCGGCCTCTGCGAGCAGTTTTAGATCGTCTTCAAAATTTCCAATCGTGACGAGGCGCGCAAGCGAAGCATCGAAAAATGCTGCGGGCTTTGCTTTCCCTGCCGCTTCCAGTCCCGCAGCCGCGATCTGGTTGCGTCCCGCGTCCTTCTCGGTTGCTATGTCCAGTAAAAAGCTCCGCACGCCAGCATTGGCAAAGTGTGCGGCAATGCGAGCGCCCATCGTTCCCGCACCGAGAATCGCTACCGTTCGAATATGCTTCATGAATCGAAAACTCCTAAGCAGCGGGTGCGATGTACTTAGCTAAGAGGAAAGCGGCGGCGGCGGCCAGGCCTCCGATGATCATGGTTTGAAAAGCGCTGCGTAATGGCCTGTGGCCGGTGAAGCGTCCTTTTATATATCCAAAAATACCTAACGCAATCAACGTCACAATCGCGGAAATTGCCAAGCCTCGACTCACACTCGTGAGAAGTATGTAGGGCGACAAAGGAATCAATCCGCCCGCGATGTATGACCCGGCAATTGTGGCAGCGCTGGTAACGGCGCGTGCAGGATCAGGCGACTCGAGACCCAATTCAAAGCGCATCATGAAATCCACCCACGCGTCTGGCCTCCGGCTCAAAGCTTCCACCACCGGAATACTTTCTTCCGACGTCATTCCATAAGCCTGGAAAACTTTGCTGACCTCCGCTTTTTCCTCCTCTGGAATTTCTCTTACTTCGCGTTCCTCTCGCTCCCTCTCTTGCAGATAGTGTTCAGCATCTCCGCGAGCTGCGAGGTATCCGCCTAATCCCATTGCGATCGAACCTGCGGCAACTTCTGCCAAACCTCCGACAACGATCAAACGCGTGTTCTGCACAGCGCCCGACAGACCAGCCGCAAGCGCGAATGGGACAGTCAAACCGTCCGACATGCCGATCACAACATCGCGGACAAAATTTCCGGCGGTGAAATGTTTCTCAATGTGCGGTTTTCGCGGCATCGCGATAAGCCTCCGGGTTCGCTTCCAGAAATTGTTGCGCGGCTTCGACCATGTCTCGCTCTCCTCGGTAAGCCAATTTTGCGGCCGCAGCTTCCAGGGGGATCCACAAAGCGCGCTTTACCTCCACGCGCATTTCTTCACCAATCTCGCCGATTACGCCGGACTGATAGCGAAATAGAAAAAACGTAACAATCTTAAAGACCCGCTGGTTGTCTCCCCAGGACCGCGAGTAAACATACTTTATAGTCCCCAACT
>JBEEGK010000028.1:0-6359 GCA_041166845.1 Acidobacteriaceae bacterium | reverse complement strand
CCCTGTCAGCGCGGCCTCCCAGGAATCAAGGTCTAATCCATCGGCGTGGACGAAGTCCTTGGTCAGCATTGGCCCGTGAAACACCACAAGCTTTTTTAAATCATAGATGTGAGTCAACAGCGTGGTGACGTCGCTGTAGCCAACGAAAATCTTCGGGTGAGATCGAATCTTCTCAAAATCAACCGCTTCCAGAAGATAATTTGCCCCGTAACCGCCGCGGGCGCAGATGATCGCACGCACTTCATCGCGGACAAACATTTCTTCCAGTTCGCGTGCTCGCCTCTCCACCGCACCAGCAAAATAAAGATCGTGATCAAGAATTGACGGCACATAAAACGGCTCATATCCCATGGTGCGAAGTTTGGCGCAGCCTACGTCCAATAAGTCGCGCTGGATGTTGCTGGCCGGAGCTACGATGCCAACTGTGTCCCCGGGACGCAGCGCCGGAGGCTTAATTCGCGTGGAGATGGAGAAAGTAGGCATATCGTTCTAAAAGAACATTTCTCCGCGGCAAACCAGCTGGGCGCTTCCGCGCAAGAGTACTTGCTCTTTCCAGATAACCGTCTGCGAGCCGCCCGGCGCATGAACCACGACTGGCGACTTAACTTTTCGCACCGAAATCGCGGCCACCGCCGCGGCGCAGGAACCTGTTCCGGAAGACTGGGTTTCTCCAACACCGCGCTCGAAGAACCGGACTTCGATATTTGAAGCATCCAAGACTTTCACCAGCTCCACGTTTGTGCCCTGCGAAAAGCTCGCGTCTCGTCCGATTTCTTTGGCCTCACCCTGCCATCCCTCAACAAACTCATTTACGAATACAACAAAATGAGGATTTCCCATGGAAACCTCAATTCCCTTGACCTGCCTTGAGCCTAATCGAATGGTGCTCTCCTCACCGACCGTTGGCTCTCCCATGGACATTTCAAAGTCATACTGATTGCCCGAGCGCGCGACCAATTCGCAACTTTTCACTCCCGCGCCGGTAAGAATTGTTATCGCTTTTTTTGGATTTTTGTCCTGCGAACAAAGATACGCAGCTACACAACGAGTGCCGTTGCCTGAAATTTCCGCTTCCGAGCCGTCGGCATTAAATAGACGCGCCTGAATGTTTGCATCGGTTGTGGGGAACAGCCACTCCACGCCATCCGCTCCAACCCCAGCATGCCGATCGCACATTTGTTTGCTGAGCTTGTCCATTTCGTCTCGGGCAAACTTGCCTTCCACGATGAGAAAGTCATTTCCACACGCGTTCGCTTTTACAAATGGAATCAACACAGGCTTCATCATGATGCTAACCCAATAGTTCACGCGCAAGCAGTGACGAGAGATATTACAGCGGACAGTTTCACTGGGAACGATGGTCGCGGCCACCCCAGTAAATCGTTGCTTCCGGCTCGCCGCGAGAATGCACTACCGCCATGGGAGTCATTCCCACCTTATTCACTTTCAGGTCCACGGGATCGCCCTCAATGGCGACCACGTAATCCACATAACTCTGTGGCTTGGCTAACGCCCGCTCCCACAGGCCCTCTTCGTCCACCGGACTCTTCCATGGACGATGATTGCCTTCGTTAATAACCCGCGCCAGCGGGATCGCGGCCTGCTGCACAGCGCCAACGTGACTACCCAGGTACATGAGGAGCGTGGACTCCAGCGGAAGCTTCTTCAGGTTCGAGGCCAACGTAGCCTCCATGGGAAGGCGATCGCGCGAGTTGATCGAAGCCTCCCGGAAACATACGGGTCCGTCGCGCCAAACGGCAGCATAGCTTGCGGAAATAAAAACAACCATCGTGACGAGAATGGCAGTTTTGACGTAGGGATTTTGAAAGAACGAGAGCGAGAAATGAACTGACAAAGCTGTGGCGACTGCGAATGCAGGTAACATTTCCAATCCGTAACGCAGATTGTAAAAAGAAAACGGCCACCAGTCCGGCAAGAAAATGGGAACACCGCTGGACGAAATGGAGAGCACGTAAAACGGAATCGGCACCCCCAACAAAAGCAGCGGCCAGAGACGACGGAATTGCCCAGCGACCGCGAGAATACCGGTCACCAGGATTCCTAGCCACAGTCGTCCCCAGTTGTTTGGGGCAAGATTCAGTTCGGCGGATTTCAGAAAGTATGAAAAAGCAACTTTCGGATCGCCGTGACCAGGATAATCGGGATGTCCCAGAGCCACGTCGCGCTGTGCAATGGCTTTGGCGGAGTACGGACCGCTGGCGAATTCCATGGGATTGCGGTACACGATAGCGTTGTAGGAAAGCCAAAGCACAGGTCCGGCAGCGGCCAACAGAACAAATACCGCCAAGTTTCGCTGAATTTTTCCACCTTGAAACTTCTTTCTCACCGCAAGCACGACCACAGCCAATCCAATCGTGCAGGCGAGAAACCATCCGTCATAGCGAGTCAATGACGCCGCGAAAACGCAAAGTCCGCATTTCGCGAGCGAAGATGATTTTGTCTCGCCATCCGTGCTCGCCAAAAAAACCCGTACCCATTCCTGGAAATAGACTGCTGCCCAGATATAGAGCGCAAGGTACAAGGGCTCAGTCATGGCCGTACTTTGCAAATACAGGAGATTAGGATTCGCGGCATAAACTTCGGCAGCAATCCACGCTGCCACTCGCACCTGCATGCTGGACGGCACTCCAAAACTCAACGCTTCCCGCACTAAACGGAAGATGCCCGTCGCCCCCGCAAGATACGCAAGCATGGACGGAATCGAACCACCGATTCCACTCTGCCAGAAACGATCGGAGATCAGAAAGGGGATCATCAACAAATGCGGCAACGGAAGCCACACTGTACCCAGTTGGAGAAGCCCCGGTGTTCTCGAATCAAACACGCGGCGCGCGATGTTGATGTGCGCAACGGCATCTCCGTAAAGCAGTAGGTCGCCGTGCTGTAGGTAGAAAAAGAACGCAAGGACAGAAAGTCCGGCAACCACTTGCGCAAGTATCACGCTATCGCGGCGGTCGCGATCAGAGTTGGAGGTTTTCATCCCAGATGGGTGAGTTCGCGAAAGATCCGAAAACGATTTTCTATTTCATCTCGAGTGAGCTTTTGCAGCCTCTCGGTGCCGAATCGCTCTACGGCAAATGAGCCCATTACTCCGCCATAAAACAGAGCCCGCTTCAATACTTCACGGTTGAGCTCCTTCTGGGAAGCGATGTATCCCATCTGGGAAGCGATGTATCCCATGAATCCCCCGGCAAACGAATCGCCTGCTCCAGTGGGATCGATTACTTCTTCCAATGGAAGCGCAGGTGAGCGAAAGGGATGGGTGCCAATGCCGAAGGCGCCTTCACTGAAAAAAATCGTCGCGCCGTACTCGCCGTGTTTAATCACCAACGCCTGCGGCCCCATTGCCAGGACTTTGCGGGCCGCGCGGGGCAGATTCGATTCAGCGGCCAGCATCTTCGCTTCACCGTCATTGATCAGCAATACCGTCACCAGCTTCAGGATCTCAATCAACTCTGGACGGCTTCCCTGAATCCAGTAGTTCATAGTATCGCCGCCGGTAAGCTTCGCGTGCGCCATTTCACGGCGAACGGCGGTTTGCAGAGTGGGGTGAATGTTCCCCAGAAAAAGAAAATCGGAATCACGGTATTCGGAAGGGATTGACGGCTGAAAACTTTCGAATACGTTCAGCTCGGTGAAATCCGTTTTCGCCTCGTTGAGATTTTCGAGGTAGTGCCCACCCCAACGAAAAGTCTTTCCCTTGGCATGCTCTATTCCGCGAATGTCGATACCGCGTGCCTTGAAAATTCTTTCGTGCTCACTTGTGAAATCGTCGCCGACAACAGCAACTATGCGCACGTCGGCGAAGTAACTGGCGGCCAAAGAAAAATAAGTCGCCGAGCCGCCCAGCACGCTTTCAACTTTTCCTGCAGGGGCCGTAATTGAATCGAACGCAACCGAACCAACTGCCAGAACACTCATTAAGAAGCCTTGCTTTCCAGATATTTATCCAAAATCAATTTTAATTTTTGCCGGGTGGCTGGTGGAATCTTGTCAGGCGCGGTCAGAATGGCGTGCGCTAAGGCGGAACCACATTTGCACCCACGTCCAGCAGGCATTGCCGCTACAGTTTCGCGGACTACTTTGCAGGCGTTCTCTGCATTCTTCATCAAGACAGCGACAATTTGATCCACCGTCACCGAATCGTGATGCGGATGCCAACAGTCATAATCCGTAACCATCGCGACCGTGACGTAGCAAATCTCAGCCTCGCGCGCGAGCTTCGCCTCCTGTAGATTGGTCATCCCGATGACATCCATCCCCCAACTGCGATAAAGATTCGATTCTGCCTTCGTGGAGAATTGCGGACCCTCCATGCAGAGATACGTTCCGCCGCGTTTGCCCATTACATTTGCCTTCTCGCAGGCGGCTTCTACCACCTTCGCGAGTTCTGCGCACACGGGCTCAGCGAAGCCGACGTGCGCCACGATGCCCTCTCTGAAAAATGTGTCAACGCGATGGCGGGTGCGATCAACGAATTGGTCGGGGATAACGAATTCCAGCGGTTTATGTTCCTCCTTCAACGATCCGACCGCGGAAACGGAGATGATTCGCTCGACTCCCAATTGTTTGAAGCCATAAATGTTGGCCTGAAAATTCAATTCGCTGGGTGATATGCGATGTCCGCGACCATGCCGCGCCAGGAACGCAACCTTCCGCCCCTCCAGATTGCCCAGGACGTAGGCGTCAGATGGCTCGCCGAAGGGCGTCTGCTGGTGCAATTCCTTGATATCGGTCAATCCGGGCATGGAGTAAAGTCCGCTGCCCCCAATGATTCCTATTTGTGCTTGTGACAAAATCCCCCCAGAAGTTCTCGCGCGAGTACAAGACTGCTGATTATACAAAAAGTGCCGGGCAGCTCTGATTTGCGTCATCCCGACCGAGACAGTTGATTCGCCAAGTGAGCGATTGGAAAGTGGAGGGGCACTCGGGATGACAGATTTATAAGCTTATTTCGCGGTTACGCCGAACAATTGCTGTCCGACTTGTTTTCTCAGCGCCGTGTCAAAGCCTTCAGTGACCAGAACATTTTGTCCTTCGACATCAATCACGACTGGACCTGCTTCTGTTGTCCATGTACGAAGCGTGAGGGCGCCAAAATCCGCCGAAGATTTGTCCGCTTGCGCGATCTCGGATATCTTCTGGTACCGTTGCGTAAGAGCTTTGGCGTAAATAGCGGCAAATTTGGAAGCACTCGCTGCGTTGGACCAGCGCGACAAGTAGAGCAATCCCAAAGGAACGTCACGTTTCCCTTTCGGTTTCGCAGCGTAGTAATAGCCGCCGCGCCATTGAGGATAAAGATCGCTGGCCGCCTTCCTTCCGGCATATTGCTCGATCAATATCGAAACGTCGAATTCGCCCATAGCGCCGATGTCGAAGCGTTCGTAGTCGCCGAATATCTGCTTGAAGTTTGGCAACGGCAAGGCAGGTAGTCTCTCGCCAGAAAGATATGTCGCAGGCTCCATAATTTGACGAGTGGTGCGGGGAGGGTCTTTTAACAGTCCGGCGAAAGCTTTTTCTTTGCCGCGCTGGCGAAGCAACTCCGCCACAAAGTCCAATCCGTATCCATAAGCGAAGGTCAACTCGTCTTTCAGAAATATAGGGGCGTCCCTGAATTCCGGCGTGTCTGCTGTGCCGCTCAGCATCTGCTGCTTCAAGGTTTGCATGATCTCTGGCGAATCGATCAGCGACTGATGCAACGGAGCCAAAATGTAATCAATCAGGACGACCATTGCCTGTCCTTCGACTACGGCCTGCCTCGCTTCATCGATTTCGTCGTCCGCAACATCTTCTGGAGTGGGGTCTGTTTTGTTTTCCAGGTCAGTATCGGCTTCCTTCATCCAGTCTTTCAGGTTGAAGGATTGGTCTTGCAACGCGTGGGTTAACTCGTGCGCCAGCACAGGGCGTTGCTGATCGGCGTCCAGCCAATCGAGCAAATTCACGGTCTTGGTCTTCGGATCGTAATATCCCGCCACCTGCTCCCGCAGCAGAGCCACCAGGAATTTACCAAGGTTGAAGTCACGTGGGATGAGTCCAAACTTTTTTAACACCAATTCTGAGCGCTGCAATCGCTGCGCGTCCTTGTCTTCGCGCATGTTGTTTTCAAGATAGGCTACAACTTCTTCCCTGCTGGTTAGCCGCCGTTTAACTTCGCCTTTAACTGGGAGCCCAGTGTCTTTGCTGGCAAAGGCGACAATTTCGTCTACGTCGTGGAAAAGCTGCTGAGCTTCTTGCGCGGAAATTTTATGTTCCGTTTGCGAAACATTGTTTGCGTTATTGTTTTTGGATGGCTCGTCGCTTTGCTTCTGCAATGGTGAGACTTCGGGAGCCTGTTTCGT
>JBEEGK010000027.1:0-5389 GCA_041166845.1 Acidobacteriaceae bacterium | reverse complement strand
CATCTTGTTGAATTTCGCTCCCGCTTCTTTCGAGCCAAAGAACGTGCAGCGGTTCAGCGGTCCCTTGTATCCGGCCTCGCGGCACAGGGACCGATAGAACTGGAATTCAAGAACATGCGCCAAAAAGTAGCGCATGTAAGGCGTGTTGCTGGCGACGTGATACTTCGCGGCAGGATCAAAGTCCGCCTCGCTCCGAGCCACGGGAGGGGCAACACCTTGGTACTTCAGCCGCAACTCCCACCATGCTTTGTTGTAGTCCTGCGGCTTGATCTCTCCAGAGAAAACTTTCCAGCGCCATTGGTCAATCATCAATCCAAAAGGGAGAAACGCCACGCGGTCG
The DNA here is from genome assembly GCA_041166845.1 of Acidobacteriaceae bacterium. Taxonomy (GTDB): domain Bacteria; phylum Acidobacteriota; class Terriglobia; order Terriglobales; family Acidobacteriaceae; genus JALYIM01. The sequence continues at coordinate 5,049 of JBEEGK010000027.1, read as the reverse complement.
AGCGCCTGCTTCAGCAACAGTGGGATGTCCGCTTCCGGCGGCGGAATTTTTTCGAGCAGTCCAACTTGTTTCAAATACTCCGGAGTAATCGCCAGCGCGATAGCGTCACCAATCGCCTCGTGGAAGCCATCGTTCGCTCCGCCCTGAAACAACGGAGATTGGCCTTTGTAAGCGCGCTGATAGAAGTTGTGTCCAAGTTCGTGATGGACGGTGACGAAATCTACATCTCGCACTTGCAGGCAAGTCTTGATGCGAAGGTCGTCGCGGCTATCTATGTCCCACGCGCTGGCGTGGCACACTACGTCGCGATCCGCCGGTTTGGTGAACAGCGAGCGCTCCCAGAAAGTCTTCGGCAACGGAGCGAATCCCATTGAAGTGAAGAAGCTTTCGCCGTAGTGCACCATGCCCTTGGCATCTACGTTCTTGGCCTTCAGCAATTCGGTTAAGTCGAAGCCTCGGCTGTTTTCCTGCAGACCTAGAAGGGGGAAAACATTTCCCCACTCCTGCGCCCACGGATTTCCCAGCAAATCAGCTGGTATCGGGCCATCCGGTGGAACGGTCTTCGCACCATACTGCTGTGCGAGACGCGCGCGGACGAAGGTATGCAGAGAAAGATACAGCGGACGCACCTGGGTCCAGAGCCGCTCGAGCTCAGCGCTGAACTCTTCCGGAGTCATGTCGTATCCCGCCCGCCATAAGGCTCCGGTATCTTTGAAGCCGATCTCGCGAGCGCCCTGGTTCGACAACTCCACGAACCGCGCGTAGCGTTCGCGCATGGGCGGAGCAATCGCATGCCATCCCACCCAGACGTCCTGCAATTCTTTAGGATCGCGACTGCTTCCCATAATGCGTTCAATCGCTGTGATGTCGAGACAATCGTCTGGCTTGCGACAGTACTTTCCTTTGCCGTAGTCAGCCTCGAGAGAGGTGGAAATCTGGGTCATCTCGCGCCGCAGTTTCGGATCATGAGGAGCCGGAGCCGTAAGTAACAATCGCAGCAGTTTGAACTTCCGCTGTAACTCGGGCGACAGAGTGACCGCGTCAAACCGCTTGGCCTGGTCAATGAGTTCCGTGGTGACAGCAGTGAACTCTTCCTGCGCACCCGCAGACAGAGCTTCGGTGTCCTCCGTGATGAAGTTCTCCTGGACCCACTCTGCTTGATTCACTTTGACGGAGAGTTCTTCCAGGCGGCCCTCAGCCGCTGCCATGAATTTTTCAGCCTCCGCTGGGGTGGGTTTAGGCGGGGTTTGGGCCTGGACCATCAGTGACATGAATATGCATGGCAGAATTAGCAGTCTCATTAATTTTTCTCCTGCAAAAAAATGCGACGAGTTGACAGGCAAACGCAGAGGGTATCACTTCGAAAATGTTGCTGCCAGTCAGCTTAGACGATTATGTAGCGGAAGGTTAGCGAACAAAAAGGAATATTGCTTTTTGCGTTATACAGATGCACGTTCGTTGTAGTACAAACTCTCCACCGCGTTCTGTACCTTACCAGAAAGCATGTCCAAATCTTCCATGCGTAACCCTTGAGTAGATATGGGCGCGCCCACACGCATTTCCATTGGCTGCGACTTTACGTGGAAAGTATTCATTGGCAGCAATTCGTAGGTCCCAACCAGCGCCACAGGAACGATATCCACTTGCGAACGTATGGCCAGGAAAAATGCTCCGGGAAGGAATGGCTTGATTTCACCATCGGGGGTGCGGCCCCCCTCCGGGAAAATAACCAGCGGCATGCCTTTTTTTAGGCTTTTCAATGCCGAACGAATACTGCCGATGGAACCTCCGGCATTCTGCTGATCAATACATACCTGCCCAGAACGCCTGAGATGCCATCCCACAATCGGGTAAGCCAGCAGTTCCTTCTTGAAAAGAATTCGAAACTGGAATGGCAAATAGACGTAGAGAACAGGAATGTCCATCGCAGATGCGTGGTTGACCGCGTAAACGTGGGGCCTGGAAGTATCAATTTTGTCCAGACCAGTCACTTTCACTGGCGACGCAATCGTCTTCATGATCAACTGCGACCAGAAGCGCGCGAAGCCATGAAGGATGGTTTCTTTTTCGCCAAGCAGCGACACGGGGATGGAGATAATTCCCAGCGTCACCGTATACATATAAATCAAAGGATTAAAAATGAAATACGAGCGCAGACGGCTCAATAAACCGTAACGATGCCCGGCCTCCGCTGCCGCAGAGCGCCGCGGCCGAGTCTCGACCACGACCGTCGAGGTCTCTTTAAAGTCCGACGAAGTTGTGTTCAAAGGCATCTGGCAATTTGCGTGCTGAGTAAATTGGATGCAGTAATGCCACTCAAGTCTTCAACCCGAGAACCCGCATCGCTTCTCCCACAACGTAGATGGATCCCGTAATTATCGTGACAGCGTTCTTAGCAGCTTCCTTTCCGGCGAGGTCGAGGGCTGCAGCCACGTTCGCGGCTTGTTCAATTTTTATGGCAACTCGTCCGGCTGCAGCTTGAATCTCCTCAGGAGTAGCAGCTCGAGGGTTGTCCACATGAGTAGCAATCACTCGCTCTGCGAGCGGGAAAAGTATCTCCGCCATTTCGCCGACGGCTTTGTCGCGCATCGCGCCAAAGATAAAGCTTAGAGGTCGTTCGTCATCGTTGAGGTAGGCAGAGAGCGTGGATCGCAGCGTCCAAGCGCCAGCAGGGTTGTGGGCAACGTCGAGTATGAAGTGCTGCTCTAGACCGCTCTTTGGATTGAGACGATGAAATACCTGGAAGCGCCCCGGCCACCGCGTCTGCCTGATCCCTTGCGCGATAGATTCCGCGGTGACGGGAAATCCCTGGCTGGCTGATTGCTCCGCCGCAGAAACCGCTAGCGCGACGTTGCGCAGTTGATGCCTTCCCACCAGCGGGGTCTCCACCAGAATTTCCTTTCCCATAACCTGCAGCGGATAACGAGAGATCATCTTCCCGCTGTCGTTTTTCTGAAGATACTCGGGGCTACCAGGACTGACTGGCGGAACATATTGGACGGCGCTCACACCCTTCGCTCCAGCATTCAGAATCGTATTCCCAATCACGTCGTTCGCCTGCGGCTGTTGCGGCAAAGTAACCACCACGCCAGCGCGACAGATGATGCCGGCTTTCTCACGAGCGATCTCAGTAATCGTGTCTCCGAGAAACTTCTGATGGTCCAGCGCGATGTCGGTGATGACACTGATCAGGGGCTCGACTACGTTAGTCGCGTCCAAACGGCCGCCCATGCCGACTTCCAGCACCGCGATATCCACTCCCTGTTGGGCGAAGTACAGAAAGCCGATCGCCGTGAGCATTTCAAAAAAGCTAGGGTGCCATGGCAATTCGCCTTGTTCAACCAGCCGAATTGCTACTAGCTCTACTGAATGATGAAGATCGGCAAACTCCGCGTCACCGATCTCGTCGTCACTGCTTTTCGTGTCTCTCTTCTTCGGATTAAGGATGCGAATTCGCTCATTGATGCGCATGAGGTGAGGAGACGTATAGAGTCCCGTGCGCAGTCCTGACGCTGCGAGAATCGCCGCCAGCGTGGCCGCCGTGGAACCTTTCCCGTTCGTCCCCGCAATCAGCACCGCAGGGAAACGTTTCTCAGGGCGTTCGAGGGCCTCGAGCAACACGCGCATGTGGGCCAGATCAAATTTCTGCGACGGCGTTTGCGCCAGTTCGTGCCCGAGGGCGTACATGCTGCTGACAGCTTCGTCGTAGGAAGCAGTGACCATTCCTTCTAATTATCAGCCCTGAGCGTCTTTTATTCGAAATGGCGCCATGGAAAGCGCTGAGATGGAGTGCGAATGGTGTATGCGCTTTATCGAACGGGGAATCTCGGAGGTGGCGCCACAGAAAGCTCGAAGACTTGCGCCTAGGCAGCCGCAGTCATGAAGTCCAGCGCGCGAGATATATATGCCTTCATCTCTTTGCGATGGACGACGGCATCAAGCATGCCATGTTCCAGCAGAAACTCGCTGCGCTGAAATCCTTGGGGAAGTTTTTGGCGGATCGTCTGCTCGATAACTCGAGGTCCTGCGAAGCCGATGAGCGCTCCGGGCTCTGCGATATTCAGATCACCCAGCATCGCGAACGATGCCGTCACTCCTCCGGTCGTCGGATCAGTCAGCACAGAAATATACGGCACCTTGGCTTCATCCAGACGCGCCAGGGCAGCGGAAATTTTTGCCAGTTGCATCAGACTGATCAGGCCCTCCATCATTCGCGCCCCGCCAGAGGCAGAAATAATGATGACCGGAGTTCTGGACTTCGTGCCCGCTTCGACAGCCCGGGTAATTGCCTCACCTACAACGGCACCCATACTGCCGCCAATAAACGAATACTCCATGGCACTCACAATCACCGGACGTCCGTTCAAGTTCCCGCGGGCGTTGATCAGAGCATCCATCAAACCCGTATCGGCTTGCGCCTGCTTGAGGCGCGATGCATACGCCTTAAGATCAACGAATTTCAGCGGATCGGTAGAAGCCAGGTTTGCGTCGAATACTTCGTATTTGCCGTCATCAAGTAGCTGCGTCAGGCGGGAGCGGGCGTCAATGCGGAAATGCTTGTCGCACTTCGGACAAACATTCAAGTTATCTTCCAGATCTTTTTTCCATATGATCTGGCGGCAACTTTCACACTTTACCCACAGTCCTTCGGTGCGGACCTTCTTTTCGCCCGAAGTATCCAGTTCGCCGGCTTGTCGTTTAAACCACGTCATGTCAGATCAGTATTCGATGCCCCGCTGCGCCATCACGCCCTTTTCATAAGCGTGTTTTACCTGTCGCATCTCGGTCACGGTGTCCGCCAGATCGGTGAGCAGCGGATGCGCGTTGCGGCCCGTCAATATAACATGGACCATCTCCGGCCGGCTTTTCAGCCCCTCGGCAACTCGGGCCGGGTCAAGCATGCCGTAGCTGATGGCGTAGTTGATTTCGTCGAGGATAATCAGGTCCCATTCACCCGAGTTGATGGCCTTTTCGCCCTCCAGCCAGGCCTCCTCCACCATTTTTACATCTTCGGGATCAGGTTTTTCGACCCCAACTTTGACGAAGCCG
>JBEEGK010000026.1:0-3682 GCA_041166845.1 Acidobacteriaceae bacterium | reverse complement strand
ATGGATCCGGCCACCGCCGTAGCGAGCTCCCAGCGGAAGAACTCCTGACCCAGATCGTAGACATCCCCCAGAGAGATTCGCACTACCGGATGCCAGGCTTTCTCCAGTGCATCTACTTGCGCGTCCTGGGCTTTATCCGGCGCGGATTCAAGTCTGAGATATGCGAACAGGCGATCCTTGCCGTAAATATCGGGCGAAGCCAGCGTCTCACGATCTACCGGGATGATCCCTTTTCCCTGCTTGCCAGTGGATTCCGCAACCAGTTGCTCCAGCCAGGCGCCGAGGTCTGAAATTCCCGGAGAAGTGATGAACGTCAGCTTATCGCGGCCAAGTTTTGCCGCTGTGCCTACGACGATGCCGAGAAGAGCGCCAGGATTTTCTTGTACCGCGACCGAGGCAGCGCATGCTTCCACCATTTCGTGAGTGCGTTTAAGGAACTTGGCGACATCCAGTCCCATGAGTGCTGCCGGGACAATGCCGAAATTTGAAAGGACCGAGTACCGTCCTCCAATACTCGTGACGCCGAAAAATATATGGCGAAACTTATCAGCTTCTGCCACCTGCTGCATCTTCGACCCTGGATCGGTGATCGCGATGAAGCGGCTGCCAGCCTCGGTCGCGCCCAATGTCTGTTTCACTCGTTCAAAGAAATATTGCTTGTAGATGTTGGGTTCGAGCGTGCTGCCCGATTTGCTTGAGACGACAAACAGAGTTTTCGCAAGATTGATTTTGCTTTCGAACGCTTTAATCTGTGCCGGATCGGTGGAGTCGAGCACGTGTAGCTGCGGGAATCCGGCGATGCGCCCGAAAGTTTTCTCCAGGACCTCCGGACCAAGGCTGGAGCCGCCCATCCCCAGTAAAAGGATGTCCGTGAATTGTCCCTGCTTGACTTCGTCCGCAAGGCGTTTGAAGTCGTCAAGTCTTGCAATCTGATCTTCCGTAACGCTGAGCCAGCTTAACCAGCTGGACTCGTCGGCACCGGTCCATAGGGTGGCGTCCCGCTGCCACAGCCTGCGCACTTTTCCGTTGGCACGCCAGTCGTCAATGTTTTTTTTAACGGCCTTGTCTAATTCTTCGGGCAGCTTATAACTTTGCTTGCTGATTTTCGGAGTGATCTCAGACATCGAGCTCTTCTCGACGGCCTCAAGCAGCTTGTCAAAGGCGTCGGCGAATTGCTTAACGCCGTCGTCGGTCAATTTGTCAGTAACTTCCTCCATGGAGATGCCAACTTCTTTGACGGTCTCCATGGTGCGGCGAGCTTCGTCAACATTTTCATTGAGGCTCTCGCGCGGTTTTCCGTGGTCGCGAAATGCTTCCAGGGTAGCGGGAGGAATCGTGTTCACGGTGTCAGGGCCGATCATCTCCTCGACATAGAGCACGTCACTGTAAGCCGGATTCTTGGTGCTGGTGCTGGCCCAAAGCACGCGCTGTGTCTGCGCGGATTTGGCAGCGAGTTTCTTCCAGCGATCTCCACTGAAAATCTTCTGATAACTTTCGTAGGCTAATTTCCCGTTGGCAATGGCGACTTTGCCGCTCAAACTTTTTAGCTGTTCTTCTTCTTTCGCGTTCTTGACGGTCTTCAACCGGGCGCTGACGATGGCCTCGATGGAATTGTCAATGCGACTGATAAAGAAGCTTGCCACGCTGGCTACGCCGCTGACGTCCGCTCCGGTAGCAGCAAGTTTTTCCAATCCAGCAATGTAAGCCTGCGCGACGTTCTCGTAAACTTTCTGCGAAAACAAAAGTGTGACGTTAATGTTGATGCCTTCACTGATCAACTGCTGAAATGCGGGAATTCCCTCGGCGGTGCCGGGAACTTTGATCATCACATTCGGGCGGTTTACTTCCTTCCATAACCTGCGGGCTTCAATCAGCGTGTTCTTGGTATCGCGCGCGAGATAGGGAGAAACTTCGAGACTTACGTAGCCATCGCGCTTCTTTGAGCTGTCGTATACCGGGCGAAGCAGGTCGGCGGCATCCTGAATATCCCGAATGGCAAGAATTTCGTAACGCGCCTTGGCATCGAGATCACTCTTCGTGCGCAGAGTTTTTAGGATGTCAGAGTAGTCAGTGCTGCCAGCGATTGCCTTTTCGAAGATGGCGGGATTCGAAGTCATCCCGCGAAGTCCGTCTTCTTCTATGAGCCGCTTCAGTTCTCCGCTAGTGATGAGGTTGCGGCGAATGTAGTCCAGCCAGACGGATTGGCCGAAATTCAAAAGCTCTTTTAAAGGGTTTGTAGCTTTGGCAGTTTCTAGAATTCCGGTAGGCTGCATAATTTCTCCTATTCGAATACTTCATGCCGCGGTCTGTGCGGCAAACTACTTCGATTTTGCGATGGCTTCTTTGGCAGCTTCGACTACTTTGTCGGGCTCGAATCCAAATTTATTCAATAAATCTTTCAGCGGAGCCGAGGACCCAAAGGTGTGCATGCCAATCATCTTGCCTGTTGATCCGACATATTGTGCCCATCCGAAGGTTGCGGCTTGCTCCACCGACACCCGCGCTTTCACCGTGGGAGGCAGAACTTTGTCACGATAAGATGCGTCCTGTTTTTCGAATATCTCCCAGGAAGGCATGCTCACCACTCGCGCCGCGATTCCGCTGGAGACCAGCTTTTCGTACGCCTGAACGCAGAGCTGAACTTCGCTGCCGGTCCCCATCAGAATGACTTGAGGTTTTCCGTTCGGAGCATCCGCCAAGACGTAAGCCCCCTTTGCCACTCCCGAAGCCGCAGCGTATTTCGTGCGATCGAATGTTGGTAGATTCTGCCGGCTCAAAACCAACGCCACCGGCTCATGCTTGAGTTGCATAATAACTTTCCAGGCTTCGACAACCTCGTTCGCATCGGCTGGACGCATAACGATGAGTCCAGGGACGGCGCGCAGTGATGCCAGTTGCTCCACCGGTTGATGCGTTGGACCATCTTCTCCCAGACCGATTGAATCGTGGGTGTAGACAAATATGCTGGGGATTTCCATTAGCGCGGCGAGCCGAATGCTCGGCCGCATGTAATCGCTGAAGTTGAAAAAAGTTCCGCCGTAAGCGCGCAGTTTGGAAACGGCCAAACCGTTGACGGCTGCGCCCATCGCGTGTTCACGGACTCCGAAGTGAAGATTGCGACCAGCGTACTTGTTGGCCTGAAAATCTCCCGCGCCCTCAAATTTGAGAACTGCTTTGGTTGAAGTGGCTAGATCGGCCGAGCCACCCACCAACCAGGGAATACTTTCTCCCAAAGTGCTAAGTACTTTGCCAGAGCTTTCGCGCGTGGCCACGCCCTTCGCATCAGCAGGGAATGTAGGAAGATTCTTATCCCAACCGTCAGGTAGTTCGCGCCGCTGCATGCGGTTGATCTGGTCCGCGAGATCCGGATGCTGCTTGCTGTAGTCCGCAAACAATTTTGTCCATGAAGAATGCAGATCGCGGCCACGCCTGCCGATCCCCTGGCGGAAGGAGTCCATCACGCCGTCGGGAACCAGAAACTTTGCGTCTTCGGGCCAGCCGTAGAATTTCTTTGCCAGCTTGACTTCGTCCGCGCCCAGCGGTTCACCATGTGCGGCGTTCTTGTCTTGCTTGTTGGGGGAGCCATAACCGATGTGGCTGTCCACGACTATCAGTGTTGGACGGTCTTTCGTCTCCAGAAAGCTTTCGTATGCCTTCGAGAGCTCGTCAAGATTATTCGCAT
>JBEEGK010000025.1:0-4065 GCA_041166845.1 Acidobacteriaceae bacterium | reverse complement strand
ATTTGTTTTTTTCGAATTCATCAAGACTAGAAAGGACATCATGCGTAAGAAAGTAACGATTGTAGGTTCAGGAAATGTCGGCGCGACTGCGGCTCATTGGATTGCGTCCAAGGAACTCGCCGACGTTGTTCTGATTGATATTGTCGAGGGCGTCCCACAGGGCAAAGGGCTCGATCTTCTGGAAGCGATGCCCATCGAGAAGCGCGATTCCTACGTGATCGGCACGCAGGACTACGCCGATACTGCAAATTCTGACATCGTCGTAATTACTGCTGGCATCCCGCGCAAACCGGGCATGAGCCGCGACGATCTTCTGAATACCAACCACAAGATCATGAAGGATGTGGTCAGCAAGGCGATTCAGTATTCTCCCAATTGCATTCTGATCATTGTGTCGAATCCGCTGGACGCTATGGCTCAGGCGGCTTTCAAGCTGAGCGGCTTCCCCCGCGAGCGCGTGATTGGGATGGCAGGAGTACTTGATTCGGCGCGCTTCCGCGCCTTCATCGCGCAGGAATTAAAAGTCAGCGTTGAAAACGTTACCGCGTTTGTGCTGGGCGGGCACGGCGACACCATGGTTCCGCTGGCGCGCTACTCGACTGTGGCTGGAATTCCGATTACTGAATTGATGGACGCCGCCACCATCGAGCGCCTCGTGCAGCGAACTCGCGACGGCGGTGCGGAAATTGTGAAGTATCTAAAAACCGGAAGCGCTTACTATGCTCCCTCAGCGGCTGCGACCGAGATGGTGGAAGCCATCCTCAAGGACAAGAAAAAAATTCTGCCCTGCGCCGCTTATCTGGACGGGGAGTATGGAGTGAAAGGCCTGTTCGTAGGCGTTCCCGTCAAGCTGGGCGCAAAGGGAATCGAGCAGATCATCCAAATCAAACTTACCGCTGAAGAGAAAGCTGGACTGGATAAGAGCGTCGCGGCGGTTAAAGAGCTGGTGGCGGTGATTGGGGTGTAGGAGTTTCGAAACCAAGTATCACTTGTCATCCCGACCGAAGCGAAGCGCAGTGGAGGGACCTGCTTTTTCTGTTCGTAAATGAAAAGGCGATCCCTCGCAACTTTACAAGCTAACTACGTTCGCTCCAATTTCACCGACTTCACAACCACATCTTTCAAAGGCCTGTCCTGCTTGGAGGGCGTGTTCACAATCTTTTCTACCACGTCCTGACCTTCCACTACCTCTCCGAAGATTGTGTGCTTGCCGTTAAGCCACGGAGTCTCCGCGACGGTGATGAAAAATTGCGATCCGTTTGTATTGGGACCGGCATTAGCCATGGCGAGCTTGCCTTTTTTATCGAACTTGTGAGGAGAACCTTTGGTTTCGTCTTCGAACTGATATCCGGGGCCGCCCATGCCGGTGCCTTGCGGGTCTCCGCCTTGAATCATGAAATTTGGGATCACGCGATGAAAAATCGTGCCGCTATACAGGGGGTCACTGCTTTTCTTCCGGCTGGTGGGATGCGTCCACTCGCGTTTTCCCTCCGCGAGGTCAGTGAAATTCTTCACAGTTTTGGGCGCGTCTTTTTCAAACAGGCGACAAACTATCTGTCCTTCTGAAGTATCGAAAACTGCATAAGTGCCGGGCTGACGAGTCATAAGAATCCTTTCGCAAATTAAACGCTATCAGAGTGTGTCACTTTATTAGGAGTTATTCAGGCGCTGTCGTTTTCGGCGTGGCCTTCTTTGGCGTGGCTTTCCTTGCCGTCCCCGCCTTGGCTGCGGGATGTTTCGCCGCCGCACCACCCGAACTTCCGGCGCCGGTGATGGTGATGTGATTGATCTTCACGGGGCGATATGGACGATCGTTGCCATCGCGTCCCATGGCCGCGATTTGCTTTACGAGCGCGATGCTGGCGTCATCGCATTGGCCGAACAAAGTGTATCCTCCATTCAAACTGGGGTAAGGCTGCTCAGTAATAAAAAATTGCGAGCCATTCGTGCCGGGACCCGCATTCGCGTACGCAAGACGTCCGGGACGATCGAAGCCGAGGTCGGGCGAGGTCTCGTTTTTGAAAGCGTATCCGGGATCTCCGGTGCCGTCTCCCTTAGGATCGCCGCCCTGAATCATGAAGCCAGGAATCACGCGATGGAAGATGGTTCCGTCATACAGTGGGACGCCGTGTTTCTTCTGATGGGTCGCCGGGCTCGTCCAATCTTTGGTGCCTTTGGATAGCGCGATGAAATTCTGCACGCCAATCGGAGCCTTATCTGGAAACAGCATGCAGGTCAGTTTGCCCGCCGTGGTGTCAATAACCGCTGTTGGTTGCGCCCCAGCCGCAGAGCTCGCGCCAGCGGCTACCCGCTTTTTGGCGACGGGTTTCTTGGCCGGAGCCGTCTGCGACATCACGACTAATGACGACAGCAGAACGGTCGAACAAATCATGGACAATTTGCGCATAATTCACTCCTGAATTGATTAGTGTTTGCAATCCTGATCAACAAAGCAGTTTTTGCCTTCTGGAGTCTTTTGAAGGTCAATACAATTTTTGCGAACTTGAATTGTACGACAGAACAGCACGATTTACTTAGCCGCCGCTGACGAGGATTTCGCTTCCATCATTTGACGGCTGATGCGCTCAACCTCTGCAAAGACCCGCAATGTATTCCCACCGAGAATCTTGCTGATGCCTTGCGCGCTATAGCCGCGGTCCAGAAGCGCCTGGGTAATCTTTGGCAGATCGGCGGCCGAATCAATTCCGACCGGTGTCGCCCCGCTGACGCCATCGAAATCCGATCCCAACCCGACGTGGTCAATTCCGGCGACCTTTGCAATGTGATCAATATGATCAATCAGCGACTTCAGCGGCGGACGCGGTATCTTGGCTGCCCACTCGCGGCTGATGCGATCCACTTCGACGTAGGTCACACTCTTGCCCTCGGCTTTTCGCTTTGCAATGTAATCGTGGATGGCGGCCTCGCTCTGCGGTTTCTGGGCGTTAGAAGCCGTAGCGTAGTTCTGATCTATAAATGCCGCATAGAAATTCACCTGCACGACGCCGCCATTCTTCGCCACGGCTTTCAGCATGTCGTCGGTCATGTTGCGCGGCATATCGGTTAAAGCACGAGCGGAAGAATGCGATGCGATTACCGGCGCCTTGGTCGTCGAGATCACGTCCCAGAAGGTCTTGTCGGCAACATGCGAAATATCCACCATCATCCCGAGGCGATTCATCTCCAACACGACTTGCTTGCCGAAGTCAGTCAGTCCGTTGTGATGCTCGACTTTCGGATCAGTTATATCCCCGGAGGAATCGGCCCATTCGTTGGTGTTCGACCACGATAACGTCATGTAGCGGACGCCCAAGCGATAGAAATCGCGTAATAAGCGGATGTCATTTTCGATCGAGTGTCCGCCTTCGATCCCCATGAGGGCGGCCAGCTTTTTCTGCTGGTGGGTGCGCCGGATATCGGCCACCGAGTATGCCAGCACCATGCGATCAGTATGACGGGCCGCCTGCTCGTATACGGAATCAATCAAATCGAAAGTATGCTTCGCGAACACGCCCTGGTTCGTGTCCGGATCAACCCAGATGGAAAAGAATTCCGCGCCAAGATTGCCTGCTTTAGCCTTGTCAAGGCTGATGTGGCCGATGTCTTTAGGGTCGCTGTTGCCGATATCGAAGCCTTCGTCCAGAAAGCGCTGCGGCGTGTCAGCATGCGTGTCCACGATTAGTGCGGAGTTGTGAATCGTCCGGGCCCGCGCGCTCATCGCGTTTTCCCCTGCATTTTCAGCAAGGAGAAAGCTGGAGAAGCCGTAGAGGCTCATGAGAACTGCTAGGGATGAGACGATGACACGACGTTGCGCTAAAGGCTTTGAGATTGTCATGTTTTATTGAGGTCAGGAATTGTATACGCTTCGACGGACTTCAGGGAGGAAATGAGGATTCAGTCTGCACGGCAGCGCTGGCGAGAGCTATGCAATCCTCCAGCGGCTGATCAGTGTCAATGACTGTCTTAGGAAGCGTGATCTGCTCGAACTCATCCTTCACTCGCTCATAGAGTTCGTAGTCGCGGTTGCCCGCCAGATGAAGGCCGCTTGCCGCTTGTTCCGCCAGG
>JBEEGK010000024.1:0-3902 GCA_041166845.1 Acidobacteriaceae bacterium | reverse complement strand
CTGAAGTCAGCTCCATATTCCTTATTCTGTTTTCCCAGACCGAACATTATGTTTCCCTTGGAGTCCAGGGGATGATTCGCGGCATCCAGATTTTCTTCGAACTCAAGCAACAGGTTGATCGGCAGTCGAGCTATACCGGTCTTGATCTGGTTGTTGAGGATGAAGTCCGCATAGTTGAATCCCGATAGGAAATGAGAATTACCCTTCGAATCTAAGAAGGTACCATTGGTCATGCCGTTTGACGCGAAGACGCACGGTGCAAATGCCGCGGATCCCAAGGGCCTCGCGCATCCCGGACCCTCGCCCGGTACTGGAAAAGGACCAAGTGCGGGTGTAGGAGGTACGGTGGTTGGTATCGCTGGAGCGCCGGTGGTGGTAGCAGCCACCGCGAAGGCGCTAGCTTGCAGGATTGCATCAGGACGGTTGAACTTCAAGCTCAAGAACGACGGTGTTGCCGTCCAAGGTCCGAACTGAAACTTGGCCGAAAGTTGGCCGCCAAGGGCATAGGAGTCTTGCCCGCCGCTGCTTTCGTTATAGAGCAACTCTATTCCTTGCGCCGTGACGTTCTTCAGCACTGGTCCCTTAAGATCAAAGGAAAATTTCTCGTTAAACCCTTCGGGATTGAGGTCGGGATCGCCCGTTACCGATGTACGCTGCCACTGATAGGCGAACTTTCCGCCGGTCAGCGCGAGCCACTTGTGAGCGACGGGATTGTAAGTGATCCAGCCGCGGTCTAAACCAATCGTCTTGCGGTCGAAAAAGTTAGTGAGCGTTTCATTGGTAGTTGTTGGGTCTCCGAGAGAACCGGTGGCCAACGCAAAACCCGCCAGGAAATCATCGTTCAACTTGCCATCAACACCGAACCGTACCCGGATTCGCGCCCGATTGCGATCTTGAACACCCGTCTGCATGAAGCTCTCGGCCCTGATCCGGACGTCGCCCGTGAAGCGAAAGCGGCCTACCAGCGCTTCTAACGCACCCATCCTCTTCTGTTCATCTAACGTGCCGACGGCAGTATTGGTGAGCGTCGTCCTGACGTCCGTCATATCGCTGTTGAGGCGAGTGACGTCGTCCTTCTGCTGGTTAGCCAGAGCGGCGGCGGCGTTGGCTTTCTGCTGGGCGTCCGCCACCGCAGTCTGGGTCTGCTGTAGCTGCTGTTGAGCTTGCTGCGCCTGCTGCTGAGTTTGCTGTTGCGCCTGATCTCTTTGCTGCAGCTCTTGCCGCAGTTGCTCGATTTGCTGTTGCTGGGCCGCAAGCGCGTCGCGGAGGGATTGAACATCCTGCGCGGTAACAGCCGGCGCTGCTCGTCGGGCTCGTTTCTTAGGCGCCGTGGTCCCCGAAGTTTGCGCCAGCAGGCTGGACGCGGCTAGCACCGGAACAACGCACCATCTAAAAACAGACTTCATCTTTTCTCCTTTGAAATTGCTGCCATGCTAAATTTTGCGTCGTTAATCACGACAAAGTCTACTACTATACTAGACATAGTGATCTCTGCGACAACTTTTTAATGAATCTGTTTAATGGTTTCTCGCACCTTGGTGGCAACGCTGTCTGGTAGGGGAGCGTACGCCAACGGTTCCGTCATCTTTTCGCCCTCGTCCAACATCCAGCTCAGGAAATCCTGCAGGATTTTTCCTTTCTTTGGGTCTTTCGACTGAACTGGAATAAGTAACCAGGTGAAGCTGGAGATGGGATAAGCCTCTTTGCCAGGCGCATCCGTGATTGAGACGCGGAAGTCGGCAGGCATGGTCTTTACTGACGCGGCAGCGGCTGTGGCTCCGTGGAGAGAAGCCTTCACCCACGCGCCTGACGAATTCTTGACCGACCCGTAATTGATGTGATTTTGGATCGCATAGATCAGTTCCACATAGCCAAACGACCCGTCCATTTGCCGGACCATACCGGCGACGCCCTCGTTACCTTTGCCGCCGAGGCCAACTGGCCACTTGACCGAGGTTCCCTTCCCCACTTGATTTTTCCAATCTGCACTGACCTTAGAGAGATAGTCGGTGAAGATGTAGTTAGTGCCACTTCCATCAGAACGATGTACCAGAATGATGGAACGATCGGGGAATTTAACTTCTGGATTGTCCTTTGCAATCGCCTTATCGTTCCAGTTAGTAATCTTTCCCAGGCAGATGTCAGCGATTACGTTAGGGGAAAAACGGACCTCGCCCGAAACGCCGGACACGTTGTACGCCGGCACGACCGCGCCCAGCACGGTCGGAATATGAAGAAGTTTTGTCTTGGCTTGCGCAAGTTGCTCGTCGCTCATTGGACCGTCGCTGGCTCCGAAATCCACTGTCTGGGCCAGAACCTGACGGATGCCGCCGCCGCTGCCGATGGATTGGTAATTAATCTCAATATCGGAATGGGCTTTGTGATATTCGCTAAACCACTTTGAATAGATAGGATAGGGAAAAGTGGCCCCGGCGCCATTTAACGTTGTTGTTTGCGCGATAGCCGGCAGGGTTAACGATAGACACAAGAGCGCAATTCGGCGAATCAATATAGTTCTCCTTTATTTTCAGTACACCCTCTTTTACTTTTGCTGTGTTACAGGAAGGTTACAACGCGGTAAATTTCTTATGAATCGCGGGCGAAGCGGGGATTAAGTTTGCTCTATATTCGTTTCCGGCCGAAGCGTGCATCTAGTGCAGAGAATCCAGATGGGCGATCTCGTACGCAAATAATGGATTGGCGGGAAACTGGTCTCGCAGAGACGCGAGCAATTCGCGGGCGTGCGAGTTATCTTTTTCGCGGACGTAAGCAATGGCAAGCAGGATTCTCGCAAACGGAGCCAAATAGTGACCGGTCTGGGCGGTTAGTTCTAATTCCGAAATCCCAACCTTTTTATCGCCCGATATGCCACCCATCCTCACCAGCCAGCGAAAGGGCGCCGACATACTTCCGATAATGTATTTGCTGAAGCCCGTCGCGACGTGAGCATCGGAACAAGCCGGATCAACGGCCAACAACTGTTCCGCCCATCCCGTAGCTTGCTTGGCAAAATGTAATGAAAGCAGATTGCGTTTGTCTATGAGGGCGGCATAGTCCCCTTGCAAGCCGGAGGACAAAGTGAGCGCGAACAAAGCATCTTTATCTTTAGGATTTTTGGCAAGTTTGGCCCGCGCCTTGGCTTCGCCGCGGCCAACCGCCTGATTAAAACCGTCTCGCACGGCCGGATCAGGATCGAGTTTTTTCCGCGACAAGAATGCGCGGTCATCGGCAAAAAATTGCGACTCCAGGATTCCCAGCCGGTGAAATTCAGAGAACAGCAGCCCGGCGGCGACGCATGCAGGTGCCACTGGATCGTCTGGATGATCTTTTTCCTGCGAAAGAAAAACGGCGTGCGCGTGGTCGAAATCGAGATTGTAGAGAAACTTGAAACCTTGTTCCAAGGATTGTTGGGCTGGCAAGGGAGGAATCTCGCTTGAGCGCGCACTCGACCCCAAGATGAGGCATGCCGCGACCGCGGTCAGAACAGCCTTCAAGGTAGGGCTATATTTGTCCGTTACGAAACGCATAAGCTTCATACGAACACCTCTCCAGCTTAGATGCAGACCCACGGGCCGTGAAGGCTGTTAGCAAACTTTTGACAACTCTTAGTAACTCCCCATGTCCCGTCCCGGCGTTCCGCTCCTCTTGCATCCTTAGTGAAGTTAGAAGTCTAGTAGCGTGTCAATCGTGCGTGTTCCCTCGACGATGGAAGCAGGAGTCTCCGACCACGTTTGGACGATTAGAAGAGCCATGTGGTCTGGTACCAGGGACGATATCCGCTTCAAAGCGCATTGACAAAGGGCTTATCCTCAAACCACTCGGGGAACGGGCGAGTTAAGAATGCCAAACGGCGAACGGTTCTACATCTATGAGAACTGGCAAGCAGGGCCGCGCAAAGCCGG
>JBEEGK010000023.1:0-8859 GCA_041166845.1 Acidobacteriaceae bacterium | reverse complement strand
CTGGTAGCGGTAATTACCACGTCAGCAGCGAGTTCATCCGTTCACTTGCAACGTCATACGACTGACGTTCGCCTGGGGATGACCCTTGAACTAGCCACGTCCCTGGGAGCGCTCGTCACTGCATATCTTGTTGGCTATCTGAACCGCACAGCATTGGAGATATTATTTGCGGCATTCCTGCTCTACGCTGCGGTTTCGCTCATCCGTGGCAAGAACAAAGAAATTGCGGTTCTGGAGAAAACAGGACCGCTGCTTGGATCCGAGGTTCAGATTCCTGACTATGAACCAAAACGGTATCCCCTTGGGCTCAGCGCTTCCTTGATTGCGGGCGGGCTTTCCGGATTGCTGGGAATTGGCGGCGGCCCCATCAAAGTTCCCGTGATGTATCTATTCATGGACGTGCCACTCATCGTCGCCACCGCAACCTCCAATTTCATGATCGGTGTGACTGCCGCGGCAAGCGCCTTCGTATACTTTCGCCGCGGCGACATTCTTGCCAATCTGGCCTCTCCATTGGCAGTGGGAGTTTTCGCGGGATCAATTCTGGGAGCGCGCTTGGTCCCCTACATTCACTCGAAGTACGTGGTGTACTTATTGATCGGTATCATGATGTATCTCTCGGGAGATATGTTGGTCCATGTGGCGGGGGAATTCGCCCGATGAGCCAGAAACGCGAGGCCAGCTTTGATCGCACGATTGCGCTGGTGTTGCGCATCGGAGCCTTCGCGGGATTCTTCATCATGCTGGCAGGCATCACAACTGGCATATTCGTACATACCGGCCTACCACTGAAGATCGAAACCGTAGGGGTACTTGCCATGCTGATCACCCCGGTCGTCAGGGTTTTTATGGCGTGCGTGCTTTTCCTGAAGGAGAAAGACTGGAGGTACGGTGCGATTTCATTCGGCGTGCTGCTAATACTACTGCTCGGAGCCGTTTACGGAATTGGGGAACACTGAGTAACGCCGCTAATGTCGCCACAAATCCAATCTCTAGAAAATCTTGAGACGGATCGTCAAATATTGTTTGGGATTCTGTCGAATGGCCTTGATGAGTGACTGTGTCTCCTGCAAAACTTTATCTGTATTGTTGAACACGGCCGGATCACGCAGAAATTTACCCGCTGTTCCCTCGCCCGCATCCAGCCGGTCAGTTATTGAGGAGAGCTTAGCCATCGTCGTTTGGAGCTTTTCCGCAAATACTTGATCTCGGGTCAACGTTCCGATGGCACCCTTTCCGGCGTTTATGTCATCCGTCAATTTCTTTACGTTGGCAACGGTCTCATTGGCATTGTTATAGAGAGCCGGGTCTTTCAGCAGCTTGCCGGCGGTCCCTTTGCCAGCGTTGATGTCATCCATCACAACGTTCAGCTTGTCCACCACTGTACTTGCCTTGTTGTAAAGCTCATCATCCACCAGCAACCTGCCGATTGTGCCGTTGCCTTGGGTGATTTCGGTCATGACCCCCTGGAACTGGCTCACCGTTGAGTTCAGGCGGTTATAGAGCGCCGGATCATAAATCAGCTTGCCGATCGAACCCTGCCCGCTTTCCACGAAGGCAACGATCCGGTCAAGGCGTTTTAGCAACGCATCGAGATTCTGCAACGTACCCTGGCTGGCGCGGACGACATCCTGAAGATCGGGAGTCCCCCGGGTAGACAGCACATCCCCTGTCTGGACTTCTGATCCGCGAGCCTGTGAGCTGTCAATGTCAATATAAGTTTCGCCGAGCACGCCCGCGGTTGAAAGCGCCGACTGCGAATCCTTCCGCAGGCTCTTATGATATTTGGTGGTGACCTTCATCGTGACTTCAACCGGAGTTTGCTGCCTCTCTTTGTCAGAGACCACGCGAACGGCTGCGACATTGCCGATGTTCACGCCTTGCAGCCGGACGGGCGCGCCAATCTGTAGTCCTCCCGCATTGTCGAAATAGGAATACAGCGTGATTTTTTTGGTGAGGAACCCACCAGTTCCGCTCATGAGGAAAATCAAAATGGCGAGCGTGATGCTGGCGACCAGCACCGTAATGCCCACTTTCAGCTCAGACCACTTCAACTGCTTCTGGCTAGGCACGCGCCTCCCCCAAGCAAAATCGTCGCGTCAACCCTCCCCCCCCGAGAAAGAGGTCAAGCCGCGGAGTTTTCTGATCATACCAGAGCAGAGTGCTAAAACTAGAAGAGCGTGTCACCCTGATAAATCATTTGCCCATTCACCATGCGGGCCTCCGGCATCAACTTGTGGGACCTCGTCGGACCGGTTCCATCTATGTGCAAGACCTCGTGCCCATGCGCGACGAGCCAGTCGGAAACCATCATGCGGTGGCACTTAAAATAGACACGTTCTGCGCACATGTACGCGGTCGGTGACTTCTCCGCCAGGCCAATCAGTCCCGCAACGCCACGCTCAAATTCTTCGGTGAGCATGTGGTCCGCGTAGTTCCGAAAGCTTGGGCTTCGCAGCGCCACGTTCGGAGAATCATCGCGAATCTTGTTGCGACGCCCTCCAAGCTCTTTAAGCCACAGATATTTGATTCCCGCGCCGGACAATGATTCTCCTAAAGACTCGCGATTGAAATGCGGAAGTCTCCGCGACATGGGAATAGAACGAATATCCACCAGGCTCCTGATTTTATGGGCCTGCAATACCTCGACGAATTCTTTTATCAAGCGTGTGGAATGCCCAATCGTATAAAGAGTTGCCACCCCGCCATTCTAAAGGCTGAGTTATGAAAAAATTAGGAGCTAGGTGTGCTCGGTGACGCCATTGAGAAGTTGCAACGCATGGGGCAGAAGCTCAATCACGGATTCCAGAGACTGGACCGCACCTTTGGGATTTCCGGGCAGGTTTAAAATCAAAGATTTCCCACGCACGCCACAAACGCCCCGACTCAGGGCTGCGAAAGGGGTATGCTCCGAGCCTTTCAACCGCATTCGTTCAGCGACGCCGTCGAGCAAACGATCACATAAGGCTTGGGTGGCTTCCGGCGTTACATCACGGGCCGCGATCCCAGTTCCGCCAGTAGTCAGAATCAATTGAGCTTGCGTGCAGAGTAATAGAATTGCTTTCTGAATGGCCGGCTGATCGTCCGAAACAATTTCGGATGCCTCCACACGAAATCCCCTCTTGCGAAGGGCTTTGCTGACAGCAGGGCCCGACAGATCTGTTCTCTCGCCTCGTGCACAAGAATCGCTTACGGTGAGGACGGCCGCTGTAAGTCCGTCAAGAGTCGAGGAGGACATCTTCTTCCTCCGAAACTTTGTCGGCTGGTTTATCGCTTTCCCGGTTGGCCTCGTCCAGTTGCCGCAATCCTTCCATCAACAAGCCCTGAGTGTTCAAGGTAGTAGTTTGCTTTGAGGTCTTGGCTTCAAAATTGATCTGAAAAGTTCCGTCCCGCCAGCGCAGAACTTTAAACACTGCTGGGTCTCCGACCAGATCATCGTAGGCCGCGTGCGTAACCTGGCCTTCACTGAAATACACCTCACATCGTTCCTTGCCGTTGGTGAATGTGAGCAGGCAAGTCTTCCGGCCCATCTCCAGCGATTGAACCAGGTCAATCACATTCATCTGTAATAGATTGCCGCGCACCACGCCATCGGACGCAGCATTCTTGGCCATTTTTTCCAGTGCGATCTTGTCAATGACGCGCTTTATTTTCTGAATGGCTTCTTTGAGAAAGAATGGCTTTTCGACGAAGTCGTCCACCGAATGGTCATCCATGCCAAAGCGTTCCGCTATGTCCGCCTTCGTCGCCAGCAGGATCACCGAAATTCCGGCTGTGGTAGTTCGGCCTTTCAGCTTTTCCATAAGCTGGCGGCCATCCACGCCCGGCATCCGGTAATCGCTGACCAACAGGTCTGGAGGGTCATCAATTGCTTTCATCAGAGCGTCCGTACCATCTCCCGCCGTCGTAACATCGGCAAGCGGAGAGAGCGCCCCCCGCAACATTCCCAGCACCATGGGATTGTCTTCCACTAGCAGAACTTTTACGCTATTTGGCATTAGCCTCCGCTCATCACGTCTTGCGGACACGAAGATAATCGCCGCTCTTGCCACCCGACTTTCGCTCGAGCACAACGTTCCGGATCTCGATGCCTTTATCGAGAGCTTTACACATATCGTACACGGTGAGGGCAGCAACGCTGACAGCAACCAAAGCCTCCATTTCAACTCCGGTCGCGGATTCGGTAGTTACTCTTGAGGCAATAGCCACGCCATTCTCGCACAAGCTCACAGTCACATCAACGTGCGAAAGGGACAGCGGATGGCACATGGGGATAAGGTCGGAGGTCTTTTTCGCGGCCATGATCCCCGCCAGCCGCGCGACCTCGAGTGGATCGCCCTTGGGATTTCTAGGCAACGCCTTCAACACTGCAGGCTTTAAGATCACCAACGCGCTTGCCTCGGCCTCGCGTCTGGTTGACGTTTTACCAGACACGTCTACCATGTTCGCGCGTCCGCTTCGATCGTAATGAGAAAGGCGTTTGGCCATCTGGCAAATTGTAGCTTGTGCTGACTTGATGTCAGCGCATCATTACGGGCACCCACTCCCCCGCCGCAATCTTCTCGCGATCAGGAGGCACCACGATATAACAGTTCGCCGCGGCCGTTGCCGCGATATCACCGGAACCTTGCCATGCAACCAGCCTCACCTCTGCCTCTCGGAATTCTCCGGAGAGTTGCGCAGGCAGAAAACGCGTGAGGCCCGTCTTGACGCGAATGTCGGACCCGAGCTTTGCGCTGAGGAAGCTGAGGCGCTTGCTTGTTGCGCCTGCCAGCCCGGCCAACAAAGGCCGCACGAATAGTTCGAATGTAACCATGGTTGAAACTGGATTCCCCGGCAATCCGAAAAAATATTTAACTTTAGCCGGATATCGTCCAAATACCAGCGGCTTCCCGGGTTGAATTTTGACTCCATTGAAGAAAAACTCTACGCCCAAGTCTGCCAATACCGCTTCGACCAGGTCGTACTTGCCCATGGACACCCCGCCCGCCATCAACAACAGGTCACTTTCAAATCCTTTTTCAATCAACGTTCGCAATCGTGACGGCTCATCTGGAGCGATGGGAAGAATGACAGCATCTCCCCAGGCAGCTTCAACCTGCGCAGCAAGCGAGTAGGAATTCGAGTTTCGTATCTGGAATGGCCTGGGAAGGGCTGCAACATCAACAACTTCGTCTCCGGTAGAGAGAATCGCCACTCGCGGCTTTGCGAATACCTGTAGTTGAGATTTGCCGGCGGAAGCTGCGACGGCGATGGCCGCGTAATCGAGGCTTGTACCGGGCGCAAGCAGCTGAACGCCATTTTTTGCTTCAGAGCCTTCGGGGACAATATTTTCTCCCGCAGAAACTCCTTTCGTGATCTCAACCTGGTTGCCGCTGCGAGACGTATATTCGACCATCACTACGGCGTCAGCGCCGTTGGGGACTGCCGCTCCGGTCATGATGGCAGCAGCCTGCCCCGGCAGCAGGGCGGGAAAATCCTCGATGTTTACGCCAGCTTTAATTTCGCCGACTATCGCAAGGGTTGCAGGGATGGAAGCTAGATCGCCCGAGCGCACCGCGTATCCATCTCTGGTGGCACGATCAAATGGCGGAAAGTCACGGTCGGCGACGATAGGTTCAGCAAGTACTCGACTTCTGCTTCCGCGAAGCTCAACGAGTTCCGTTCTCGGTTGACGCAGCCGGCGTGCATGGTCTTCCACGCAGTTCCGTGCGTCTTCGAAGGTCAAGGTGCCAGGGGTCGGAGGAGAAGACGTGGGAGTGGACACCTGTAGATGATACGAAGGAAATGCGAGGATTCCAAATACCACGTCGCTCTAGGATTTCGCGACACTCACCATCTTTTCGAGCTCTCGCGGATCAGTGGCATAGTTCATCGCAGTATCCGCATCAACAATTCCATCGCGGACAAGCTTCGCAATTTCTCCATCGAAATGCGGCATGCCCTCGCCTTCGCCGTCCTTGATTGCTTCCATCAACTCGCTGGCAGAGCGATTCTCGGATTGCATGCACTCTACAGTCCGGGCGTCCGATCGAAGAATTTCGAACGCGGCCACTCTTCCTGTGCCGTCTTTGCGAGGGATCAGGCGCTGGGCAATGATGAAGCGAAAAGTTTTGGCAAGCCGAAGGCGGATATGGGGCTGCTCGCCACGAGAGAATGCGCTCATCACTCGCTCAATGGTTTTAATGGCGTCTGTGCTATTCACACTTGAAAGCACAAGGTGTCCGGTCTCTGCCGCTTCCAGCACCATCTCCGTAGTTTCCCGGTCACGCATCTCGCCCACTAGAATAACTCTCGGAGCTTGCCGTAACGCGGCACGCAGCCCCATCGCAAAACTCGGGGTATCGCTGTGCAACTCGCGCTGATGGATAGTCGCCAGTTTGTGACTATGCAAAAATTCAATGGGATCTTCAATGGTGACGATATGGCATGCCTGCTGCCGGTTGATGCAATCCACAAGGGCCGCCAGGGTGGATGACTTGCCGGATCCCCGCGGGCCGCTCACCAAAATAATGCCATCACGAAGATTGGCGGCGTCCGCAAGCTGTGCCGGCAAACGTAGCGAAGCAAAGTCCGGCACCGCCCCAGAAATTACTCGCATAACAATCGCGCAACTGCCGCGCTGAATAAAAATATTAGCGCGGAAACGAGCCTTTCCCGCGAGCCCATAGGAAATGTCGCAGGACCCTTGCTCCCGCAAGATGGTGATTGCTTGCTTATTGTTGCCGATGAGGTCGGAGGCGATGCGGCGGGTATCATCCGCGGTCAACAGGCCTCCGCCTCGAGCCTGCACTGGTATCAACTTGCCGTGAACTTCGACTTGCGGGGTACGTCCGGGAGAGAACACCAGATCGCTTACATTCGGATTCGCACGCAGCATGGCCGTCAACAGCGCGTCAGTGGCTACCGCGCCCTTTGATGGGGTCTCAAGTTCGAGCGAAATTGGAGCGATACCGGTTGCCGCCATGCGTATCTCGAAGAAAGTGTCCAGCCTGTTTAAGAAGGGTCTCCACCCTGTAATGTAGTGAAAGTCTGTTATCTGATCCATGAGGAACCGCCGTATGCATGCACCTTCGTAACGTCGCTCTCCCAAATAAGCAACTTATGCAGCGCAATAAAAAAAGGACGGCCGAAGCCGTCCTAGAAAGTTGCCGGAAATTGTCCGCTATTTTCCTTTTTTCTTGCCGTAGCTGGTTTCTACTGTGCCGCCAATGTACTGAATCATTCCCTTGGCAGCGTCGGCGAATTGGCCCGTGGGCTGCAGTTCAAGGTATTTGTTCAGCGCTTCTTGCGTGCCCGGCGCCGGAATGATTTTCCCGCTCTTGTCGGTGGTCGCTTTGCTGATAAGATTCACACCCTTTTGATAGTAAGCATCTGCTTTAGTCGGATCGGCTGCAATTGCCTTGTCGAACGCCGCAATAGCGTCGTCAATTTTCCCGGCGTTGGTTAATACCGCGCCCAGGTTGTAATAATATTGGGCTGCCCCCGCAGGATATAACTGGGCCGCCTGCTGATAGGACTTCAGCGCGTCGTCTGTCTTACCTATCCGCGCTTGCGCCTGTGCCAGGTTGTTGTAGTAAGCAGCCAGATCCTTCGTCGCTTCGGGTGTCTTCGTGGTCTGTGCGTCCAAAGCCTTTTGCCGCAGATCTACTGCTTTCTGGTAGTCGTTAACCGCTTCAGTGTTGCGCTTCGTTTTTTCTGCCGCGTCGGTTTGCTTGGGCGCTGAAGCCAGATACGTGTCACCAAGCTTGGCCCACAACAGATCGCGATTCGGATCAACCTGTGTGGCTTCAGTCAACGTTGCGATGGCAGCGTCGTAATTTCCTGCCTGAATGCTGGTGTTCGCCGCCGCCAACTTTTCGTTGAGGGTCTTCACCGTCATTGTTTCTTTTTGCTGCTTCTCCTGCTGTTCCTTCATTTTCTGTAGCTGTTCCGGTGAAATTCCCTGCTGCTGGGCCCCCTGCTGTTGGGCTTTTTTCATATCAAAATCCAGGGTCGCCTCGTCGAGCGACACCGGGAAATTCTTCACCTGGTCTAATTGCTTGCCATCCTTTGTCAGCGTTACGGTGTATTTTCCAGGCTCAATACCCAGAGAAAAATATTCGCCCTTGCTGTTTGTTTTGAGGCTGTATTTTCGCCCATTGTCCTGGTTGAAAAACTCCACTACCGCGCCTGCGACGGGCTTCCCTTCTAGATCCTTGGCGGCGCCTTTGACTGATCCCATCGCCTGCCCGAATACCTGGGTTGCAAAAGATGCGAATACCAAGATGGAAACCGCCAGCATCAAATATCGTTGCTTCATTTTTCAGGCCCTCCGGCTGACAAAAATTACGAAATTAGCTTCTTAAACTTGCGCCCGCGTATTTTTGCGAATCATACGCAATCTGATCCTCTGCGCCCGCTTCCGCAAAAGCATTCAGGCGCAGGCGGCAACTGTCACAGACTCCGCATGCCACATCTTCGCGGCTATAGCACGACCACGTTAAATCGAAGGGAGCGCCCACTTCAAGGCCAAGCTTGACGATCTCCGCTTTCCGCATCGCGATTAAAGGCGTCACGACTTCGATGTCGCCATCTTTAGTCCCAGTCTTCACGACTTGGTTGAATGCCTGGTAATACGCGGGCCGGCAATCTGGATATCCCGAACTGTCGGGCTCCACGGCACCTATAAACACTTTCTTCGCCCCTAGCACCTCCGCCCAGCTAACTGCCACGGACAAAAAGTGTGCGTTGCGGAAAGGGACGTATGTCACAGGAATATCCGGCGACCCTGTGGCGCCATCCGAAGACTCGGGTACGGAAATGCTCGTGTCTGTCAGCGCCGAGCCCCCAATTACCCGCAGTGCTTCATTTCGCACC
>JBEEGK010000022.1:0-6079 GCA_041166845.1 Acidobacteriaceae bacterium | reverse complement strand
TCCCATCGATTGAATCCACTTTAATATTCAGCTTATTGAAGACGTTGTACATGTCAGCGCGAATTTCAAACCTCGCGTTCTCTCCCAATACTCGAGTGTTCGGAAGACCGAAGCCCTTGCTCAGCGTGAGATCAACATCGCTGTAACCCGGCCCAGTCAAGCTGTTACGGTGAATTCCAGGCGTCACTCCACCCGCACCTGCGGGGAAATTCGGTCCGGGAACGAAGGTCGGCCCTGGGAAGAACTGCGTTCCGTTGCCCCCGTAGTTCGGATTGGTCGCCTGTTGGAATGTGCTGTTAGAGGTGCTTGTTCCGAAACCCGATGACATAGCTGCAGGACGAAGCGCACCATAACCGCTGCCTTGAAAATAGAGATTGGTGCTGGCGTTGTAGAACGGATCAAAAGGAAAGCCCGAGTGTAGGTTCCAAATGCCGCTCAAAGACCAGCCGCCTATAACCTTCTCAGCCCAGTTATGGGCACCACGGAAAATTACCGGCTGCCACAACCCGAACAGCTTAAATGCATTTCGCACGTCATAGTTGGAGCGTCCGTAAGCTGCTTGTGTACTAAACGGATAAGGATCCTCGTAATACGGTCCAGAATTCTCATCCATCGACCTAGCCCAAGTGTATTGTGCGGTTGCCTGGAAGGTATGCGAGAAACTGTGAGTGAGGGTAGCGATCATCGCGTTGTAATTTGACGATCCGTTGTTCCCCCAGAAGTCCACGGTTTGAACGACCGGGTTCAATGGCGCACCATATGCTGCGCCGATGGTGTTGTAGTTGTTGTGGACCAACAGATGCCTGGTCTGGTTCCCCTGATAGCCCAGCGTGAAGACCATGTTGTATGGCAACTGGTCCTGCATATCGAGAGAATAGTGATAGTTCGCAATCGACTTCGGATTCGACGGAAACGCTCCAACACGGATTGACCCAGTAGTGGGTAGATTGTTAGGCCCGAAGGTTGTGATAGCAGCCGGGTTGGGTGAGTATCCAAAAAGAGAGTTAACGCTGTTAGCGGTCTGATAGAGAATTCCAGTACCAGCACAGGAAGGGTTGGCTGCGAAGGTTGGGAATTGGCAGACGAAATTTGCGGGCACGGCGTTAGGCGGGTTGCCGCTTCCGTTTGCGGTTATGGCAATCTCGTTTTGGTTGTAGCCCAGGCCAAATCCCCCGCGGAATACGACCTTACTGTCGAATTTCAGTGGAGACCATGCAAATCCCACCGCTGGCCCAAAGTTATTCTTTTGCGGAGTATAGAGGTTTCCGCCTACTCTGATGCGGGCATTCGTGAGCAAGCCAGCTCCCGATCCAAATAGAAATACATCCTGATTATTTTGCTTGTTGTACAGTGAGCCGAAGTAGGACCAGCGCAATCCCAGATTGATCGTCAGGTTCGGACGAAGCTTTATGTCATCCTGCACAAACACACCGTAAAGATTGACGCGGTCATCCTGGCGGTTCGCAAACGGAATACCGGTCTTCGAATCAAACTGTCCACCCTCTGCATAGGGAGCATCGTTCGCAAAATTCCACAGGTTGTGAAAATTGTAGTTCGGACGCGCCACATAGACCGGGTTATTTAAGTAGAACAAGCGGGTGAATTCGCCACCTACCTTGATGCTATTTCGGCCGGCTATTTTCGTAAGGACGTCGTTGTAAGAGTAGGTCCACTGATTTAAGTTGCTCGGCCCGGGAGGTCCGAATGCCTGAGGAGTGGCTGGCGAAGCCCCGGCTGAGTTGCCGATAGCATCAATATTG
This sequence comes from Acidobacteriaceae bacterium, assembly GCA_041166845.1. GTDB lineage: Bacteria > Acidobacteriota > Terriglobia > Terriglobales > Acidobacteriaceae > JALYIM01. Next base: position 4,319 of record JBEEGK010000022.1, on the reverse strand, counting down.
TCCTGCGGCAATCCAAAGGGTGCTTGCGGATTGCTCGATACCTCATTCCAGCGCCATCCCGCCACGTTCGCCCGCGCCTGATTCAGCAGTGAGGGTGAGAACGTATGGTTCCATATGATCGAAGAGGCTTCATTGATCTGCGAGTGGTGCCAGAAGTTCTGCCGGCGAACAGGACCCTGGAAATTCGTGGTTGTTAGCGGTACGTAGTAGATAGTAAAGCTTAGCCGGTCTTTATGTGTAATATCGGCATCAAGACGGCCGTTATATTGCTTCTGTGAGGTGTTCGTAGGATTAACGGAGTTGAAGAACGCGATATCTGGAATTCCGTCCAACCCCCCGCCTACCCCGGGCGTACTCGGACTGCCACCGTAAGTCAGATCTTGATTGCCCAGTCCTGTGGTTATTGGGGAGCCGACGTCCAAACCCCCTGAAACCGTGTTGCAGTTAGAGCCTTCCGTCAAACCAACCGATGCGCAGGTACGGGGGATTATCGCGTTTGCTGAAACTGCGTTTCCAGGGAAGGAGAGATACTTCGCGGCGATGCTTCCCGGCGTGGCGGCAGAGGAATCGAATTGTGAAGTCTCGTACCAGCCTTGGGCCGTTGTTTTAGCGAAAGATGGACTAGTCTCGTAACTGAAAAAGGCGAATATCTTATTCTTCCAAATTGGGCCGCCTAGACTGCCACCGTATTGATTAAACTGGTTGTTATCCCGGTTGAGACCGCGTTCCTTCGGCGTGCCCGGATTATTCGAACCCACGCCGTTCCACCGCTGATAAGCATTAAGTCCTGGCCTGGATGCCTTAAAGAATGCACTTCCGTGCAAGTTATTTGTACCGCTCTTAGATGTGACCTGAATTTGCGCGCCGCTGAAGCGCCCATTCTCGGCGTCATAGCTATTGGAGACGACTTTCATGTTTTCTACCGAGTCTTCGCTCGGTGTAATGATGGAAGTGCCACCCCACACCGCGCTCACCGTGCTAATTCCATCTATGGTGATGCCATTGTTTTCGTATTGGCCACCCGCGCTCTGAACCTGCGGTCCGTTCTCGGTCGCGAAGATGCCGCCACTGCCCCCGGATCCGCCGGGACCTTGGTTGCCAGGTGTCGTATTAGATCCACCACCCCCTTGCTGCGCGCCGTCTGCAAAAACGCCCGGCGCCAACTGTGCCAACTGGAAGACGTCGCGATTAAACGATGGCATGTGTTGAATCTGGTTGCTGCTAATTGTGCCGCTGAGCGTGGCTGTCTCAGTGTCGAGCGTCTGGGTGGTGTCCGAAACCGTGATGGTCTCTGAAGTTCCTCCCACCCCAAGTTGCAGGTCCAGCGAATTGAGCTGTTCGGGAATGATCTGCACCCGCTCTAGTTCCTGCTTTTTGAAACCCTCACGTTCCGCGGTGAGCTTATACGGGGCGGGCGCGAGACCATTGAATTGATATATCCCGTTGTCGTCGGAAGTCGTCACCTGGGTCTGATTGGTGTCTGTATTCACCAGCGTGACGGTAGCGCCGGAAATTACTGCGCCCTGGGTGTCAGCGACGGTTCCACGGAGTGAGGCTCGATATTGAGCGTGGGCAAGGAGGGTTAGGCAAAATGTGCAAATAAGAAGCAGGGCAAATTTTACTGCGGCACTTCTACGGCTCATGGGGCTCACCTCAGGTCGGAATAATTCGGCTGTGGATTCGGGAAGTCTGGCAGTTTTTGTCACTTCTAATTCGGAGTTGGAAGTACAGAGTGTGCTTATAGTAACCCCTAATTGTCTATACAGTCATTCTGGCAGACGGGTCTAAGGGTATCGTAGCGGATACTTCTATGAGGCTGGGAGCAGAAACTCGGGAGGATGTTATTTATGCCAGAGGGCGGCAAGGGCGTTCGCAGCCTCCGCTAGAGTGCGCTTTCTTTGTAACTCTTCGCCCTCGGCGCGGGTACGGATCGCTCGGCGGCGTTGCAGAACCCGGTCCGCCGGCAAAAAAGGACCTTCGTCTTTTTTATCTGACTTTAAAACCACCATGGCGGCGTCAAAAATTTGCTTGGCATCGGGAACGTTCGCGTTTGTGCTCATGACGATGCCAGTACACTAGCTCGTCGGCGTTCTCGCAATACAGATCAAACTCGACAGGTATTTAGAAAGACAACGTAGAAAGTCGGCGCACTGCCTTTAGTTTTTAAAAATGAGCTCCGTTCGACGGCGAACGTTACGACAGCTTCTATCAAAGAACCTCCCGTTGAAACTCGATCACAAAGGCCCTTCGTCTTCCGAACCGTTGGCAAAACATGAATCCGAGTAAAATTTCACTCTGCCTATAAAATGCTCCAGCTAATTGCGATACTACCGCTGGAGCTTTCACGAGGTGATGCATGGCATGTAATCCCGAAGCGCTGAGGCATGTTCCGCTTTTCGCCCTTTTGGACGAAGAGGAGACCGCCGTGCTGGCGGGGCAAGTCGAACTCAAGAAGTATGCCGCGCGCCAGCGCATTTACAAGATTGGCGATCCGGGTGGCCAGGCATACGTGATGGTGAGCGGCACGGTTCGGATTACAACCGTGGACGAAGACCACCAGGAAGTGGTGGTGGATGAGCCCCAGCATGGAGAGTTCTTTGGCTTCGCATCCATGCTGGACGAGACGCCCCATCAAACCTCAGCCGTTGCTCTCGAGGAAACCGAGTGTCTCGAGGTGGATCGTGACGACATTGCCGTGCTGCTGCAACGCAAGCCCATGGCGGCGATGCCCATGCTGTCCGCACTCGGTCGGCAGTTTCATGCCTCGCAGCAGCTTGTGCGCATTCGTGCAAACCGGAATCCTAATGAATTGATTGAGAAAGAAGCGACTTTTGGCGAACGCATTGCAGATGCCGTCGCCCGCTTTGGCGGCTCCTGGACGTTCATTATTACGTTCGGTGTAGTGCTGGTCGTTTACACCAGTTTGAACACCGCGCTGCACAGATCGGCATGGGACCCTTATCCATTTATTTTGCTGAACTTGTTCTTATCAATGCTGGCTGCAATTCAAGCGCCTGTCATCATGATGAGCCAGAACCGGCAGGACACCAAAGATCGCTTACGAGGAGAACTTGACTACGATGTGAATCGTCGCGCGGCATCCGAAATTCAAGGTCTGGCCCACAAAATGAATTTGCTCGGAGACAAGATTGGCGATGTGGAGGATTTGATCCGCGAAAATCTGCCAAAATAGCCCAACTGATCGGGATCGTCCGCAGCTCCTCTAATGCACTTTCGAGTGGATTTCCTCAGCCATTTCGCTTGCGGGCGAGCGCACGGCTTCGTACACTCCAAAAACAAAGTAATTTCACGCCACTGCGTCATTAAAAAACTGGAGACGCAGCGAGAAGAACCACTTCCGCTGTTTGTGCATCCGCTGGAACAAAAATAAAAGATAAGGCCTTGCGTTTCAAAGAATGCTTCGCCAGTAAAAGGTGACATTGAAATTCGCCGAAATCACCTGTTCAAGCCGATGTCATGGATACCAGGACAGCCTAACTTTGTTGGTGGCACCAGCGGAAAACCCTTTGTTGTCAAGAATCACTTCGAACTGAAAAATGCCCAGCGCGTCTTATTTGAGGGCAACATTTTAGAAAATACCTGGGGTGGGTTCTCGCAACCTGGCTTCTCGGTGCTGCTCACGCCTAAGAACCAGTTCATGAACGGCATCAACATTTGTCCGCTGTGCCAAGTAACGGACGTCACCATCCGCTACACCACCATCAGCCACATAGCTGGCGGATTACAAATCGCGAATGCTGTGGTGGGACATAACGGCGCGTTGGCCGGAGAACGCTACAGCATTCACGACGTGGTGGTGGATGACATCAACGGCTTGAAATTCAAGGGTCCCGGGCTGTTCGCGCAGATCTCGTCATCCCCCGGAGCTCCGTTGCTTAACAATGTCTCAATAGATCACGTAACGGCTTTCGCTCCAAAGACGATTCTGATGATTGGAAATCGGGCAGGCGCGATCAAGATCCCGCACCTCACCGTTACCAACAGCATTTTTAATGCTGGACCTTATCCCATATGGTCCAGCGGTGGCACCACCAATTGTGCCGCGGCGGATGTGCCGCTAATTACCTTCAATGCCTGCTTCAGTCCATATTTCTTTACTGGTAACGTTGTGTTCGCACCTACCAGAAATTACCCATCGGCATCCTGGCCAACGGGAAATTATTTTCCCAGCAGCGCGGCTGCCGTTGGATTCGTAAGCTACAACAACGGTATTGGGGGGAATTACCAATTGACCTCCGCCAGCCTGTACAGAGCCAAGTCTCCTAGCGGGAAGAATATCGGGGCCGATATACCTACTA
>JBEEGK010000021.1:0-2939 GCA_041166845.1 Acidobacteriaceae bacterium | reverse complement strand
GATTCCAGAACGCTTTGAGTCGGAATCCATTGCGATTCGACGGCGACACCGGCTTTGGAGCCCGCATCCTGAAGGGAGCTATTAGTGGCGTGATGAGAACGGAATTCGGCATTAAAATCGCCAAGAATGCCGATACGAACAGTGTCCGTCACGCAGTCATTCTACCCGAGACGTATGGTCAAACTTTCGCACTAGATTGCGGGGGAGTTGACCGCTGAGATGCTGCGGGGTGACGATCCATGCGACATCCCAGTGGTCGAATAGGGGCGTTTCGACTTCCCTCGTCGCTATCGCGATTCCGTCCGCTCAAAACGACGATAAAATCTTTGTGTCACGAGCGAACGGTTGTCGTTAGCTTCCAAGAACCAACAACTTTACAGACTCGCCGCGAACGTCATCGGCACATCCGCCTTATCAGCCTCGTCCACTTTGAACAACGCCTTCGGTGCGACCTTCATGAAACTTGCCACGAAAGTGTCCGGGACCTGCTGAATACGAATGTTGAAGGTATTCACGGAGTCGTTGTAGAACTCGCGCCGATCGGCGATCTGGCTTTCCAGATCAGTGATGCGTTTCTGCAACTGCATGAAATTGTTGTTGGCCTTGAGTTCCGGATAGTTCTCGGCCACGGCGAAAAATCCTCGCAGCGCTGAACTCATGCTTTGATCAGCCTGAGCTTTATCGCTGACAGATTGTGCCTGCTGATACATGTTGCGCGCAGCCGTCACTTTTTGCAGAGTGTCGCGCTCAAAATTCATGTAGCCCTTGCAGACATCAAGCAGCTTAGGCAATTCGTCATGACGCTGTTTCAGCATGATGTCAATGTTTGCCCAAGCCTTATCGATGTCATTCTTCAAGGCCACCAGTCCGTTGAAAATCGTGACGGTGTACCAAACGACACCGGCTCCCACGAAAATCACGGCCAACAGCATTACTGTGCTCATAATCTCTTCCTCCGTTATCACTTTTTCCGATTACAGCCATCCAAATTGCGCCGCTAAAACGTAAACGCTAGCTAACGTCAATATCGGTCCGCCCCAAATCATCAACGTGGACTTCCAGCTCAAGTTCTTGACGACGTCTCTCTGGCTTCTCCAGGAGATGAAAAATGCAGGATTGTGTTCCCCGCGCATGAGCACGGTTGCAGGCTTGGGATCAAATTGTTCCGCAGGCTGCTGAGAAATCGCGTTGCCGTTGTTGTCCGGCATTGTCCCGCTGTTTACTCCAGCTACGGCCCAGGCCGCCGGATTAGTGATCCCGGCTTTTATCAGGGCGGCTGCAATTTTTTCCTGCTGTGTCATAGGTGAGGAACTCTGAACTTTGTTTCCATCATTGAGACGGATAACTTCTACAGTCTTTGTGCTCTGAATTCCGGCATGAGTCGCAAGTTTCTTACTAACAAGTTGCGGAGCGATCGCGCTTAGTCCAGGTATTTTCACCGTGAAGGTGTGAGTATTATTTTCAAAGTTGAGTGGGGCCGGACCTTCCGGTAGAGCGAGGCCGGTATTGGTTGCTAATGTCCCCAGGATGAAAAGCGCATTCTTAGGCTTGATGCAATATTCCTCAATCTTCAAACTCTTATTGAGGTCTATCCCGTGTCCGCCGAGAAACACAGCGAGATTCGCAGGTACATTCACGTTCAATGATAGGAGGGAAGTCTTGTATTGCTCCTTAAAGTCTTCGTGGATGTCCATCTCGGCCCCTTCTGGATTCACCAGCAGGCGGCCAGTGTTGTCATCAATGTAAAAAGGGACAAACTGAATTTCTTCCACAACTTTTTCCCATTTCTCATTTTTGCCGGACTGTCGTAGTTGCCACGCAACTGTCCGATGGTAGTAGCAGGGAACACCCGTTATTGGCGCGGTTATCGTGCTTGGGCCGGTTGCCAATCCATTGACTTCAACCAAGCCCATGGAAGCCGCGCGAATGCTTGACGTAGGCGTATTCAAGATCAGGCGTTTGCGTTCGAGCATGCGGAAGCCCCGGCAGAACAAATACACGCCGAGACAGGCTGCGGCAAACGTCCAAAAGCCGCCGTCAATCCGCCTGAAGAAAATTAAGCTCGCTAGTGACAAGATCAATTCAGGATTTCCCCGCACCCCGGCCCAACGGCGGACGAGGCGCGCCGGTTCGAGCGTATGGGAGAGAATTGGCAACGAGCAGCAGAAAAGAACGATTTGGGCTTACGTCGGTAACGTGAGGGGCGTATATCGAAGCGGAGTGATCCCTAAGTCTTGCATTCGGTAGCAGATCATGCTGTCACATGGCTATGAAGAATTTCTTCGACTGCGTTTATGGCTGTATCGAGTTCCTGGTCCGAAGTATAGAAGTGAGGTGAAAAACGGACGCCGGCCTTCGGACGCCAGTCCACCAGAATTTCGCGATTGATCAGCTCGCGACAAACTCTCTCAGAATCTGGCATGTCAATGGCCACTGTTCCGCCGCGACTTTCTGGAGTGGCGGGTGCGTTTACCTTCCAACCTCGCTGATTCGCCAGTTCGATTAGGTGCGCGGTTTGTCGCATTGATTTTTCGCGAATGCGTTGAATGCCCACCTCTGCGATTATTTTGAGACCGGGGCGTGCAGCCTCCAGCGCGGGAATATGTGGCGTCCCGTTCATGAAACGGTAGGGAGGAGCGGCGCGATCAATCGCCCCAATTTGGAAGGCAAAAGGCCGTTTGTGGGCTGCCCAGCCCGTGAATTTAGGTTGCAGTGTTTTGCCCAAGTCAGGGCGAATGTACAGGTACGCAACTCCGGGACCGCCACAGAGCCATTTCAAAACTCCGCCGCACGTGAAGTCTACGTCCAGCGCTTGGACGTCAACCGCAATAGTCCCCAGAGATTGAAATGTATCCAGGACGACGTAAGCGCCAACGCTATGAGCATTTTCAATGATTGCCGCAGCATCATTGATATAGGCGCTGCGGAAGATGACATGG